>NZ_JBHWZJ010000279.1:0-9314 GCF_042728415.1 Streptomyces sp. NPDC060198
ACCGGGCGGTGCACGCCGCGCAGGCCCTCGGCACCAGCTTCGAGGAGGACCGGCTGCGGGCCTCGGCCCTGGAGTTCCAGGGGCTGCTGAAGGCGGAGACGGGCGATCTGGCGGGCGCCGTCACCGACTTCACCGCCTCCCGGGAGATCCACGCGCGGATCGGCAACGCCTACGGGGTGCGGACTTCTCGAACGCGTCGGACGCTTCCGGCAGGCTCGCCGGAAGGCGCTCGGCGCTCGCGAGGGCGGCGGGGTCGCTGCGGGTCTCGGGTGGCAGCGGCATACCGGCGTCGAGCCCGGCGAGACCGGCGGCCAGCACCCCGCCGACCGCCAGGTACGGATTGGCGGCGGCGTCGAAACACTTGACCTCGGCATTGGCCTGCCCGGCGCCCGAGCCGGTGATCAGGCGCAGCGCCGCCTCGCGGTTCTCCAGGCCCCAGCAGCGGTACGCCCCGGCGAAGTGGGAGGGAACCAGGCGCAGATAGGAGGCGACCCCGGGCGCACCGAGGGCGAGCAGGGCGGGCAGCTCGGCCAGCACCCCCGAGAGGAAGTGCTCGGCCTCGGGGTGCAGCCCATGACGGCCGGGGCCGCCGTGGGCGAGGTTCCTGCCCTGCCGCCAGAGGCTGAGGTGGAGGTGGCCGCCGTTGCCGATCGCTCCCTCGGTGAAGACGGGCGCGAACGAGACGCGCAGCCCGTGCCGGGCGGAGACGGCCCGGACGGTGTGGCGTACCAGCATCGTGGTGTCGGCCGCCCCGACCGGCCCGTCGGCGGCGACCGAGACCTCGAACTGCCCTGCGGCGTACTCGGGATGGAGCTGCAGCACGGTCAGGCCCTGCGCCGTGAGGGCGCGAAGCACCTCCCGCAGGTAGTCGGAGCGCTCGACGAAGCGGGTCATCCCGTACCCGGGCCCGGACGTCGCGGGGGCTCCGGCGGCGTCGGCCACCACCCACTCGATCTCGATCCCGGCCAGCACCGAGAGCCCGCGGCGCTCCACGGCCTCGGTGGCCCGGCGGGCGAAGCCGCGCTGGCAGCCGGGGTGCGGGGTGCCGTCCTGGGTGTAACGGTCGGCCGGGGCCCACGCCCAGCCGGGCTGGGCGGCGAGCGGGGTCAGCCGGTCGAGGTCGGGGACGAGCCGGAGGTCGCCCATCGGGCCGGCACTCGAAGCCGTGGTGGTGAACGAGTCGTCCACCAGGGCGAGATCGAAGCAGGGGACGGCGCCGACACCGTGCTCGGCGGCGTGTTCGAGCTGGGGGAGCGGGACCGACTTCACCCGGGTGAGCCCTGCGTTGTCGACCCAGCCGAACACCACCCCGTCGATTCCGCCGGCGGCGAGCTGGACTACGGCCGCCCGGGCCTGAGCGGCCCGTTCGGCCCGCGAGTTCGTGGTGGTCATGCCGTCCATGCTGACGTTCGCGGCGGCCCGATCGCCAGCGGCGGAGCGGGAGTTCACCCGTCCGTGAGGGCGGGAGCCGTGAGGTGACGACACCTCGCCCGGGGCTGACGGACTTCCACCACCCCCCGCATCCACAGTGGCGTTGCGGGCAGGTCAGGCGTGCCGGAGGCAGAGGCTTCCCCACTGGAAACCCGCGCCGATGCCGGACAGCACATAGGTGTCTCCCGGGAGCAGGGAGCCTTCCGCGACGGCGGTGTGGAGAGCGGTGAACACACCGGCCGATCCGGTGTTGCCCAGCCGGTCGACGGTGACGGGAGCGCGCTCGCGGGGGATCCCCAGGACGGCCATGGCCGCGTTGAGGATGTTCAGGTTGGCCTGGTGCAGGAAGAAGTGCCGCACCTGGTCGAGGGGCACGCCGGCGCGGTGGGCCGCGCTGGTGATGCTCTCGGGCAGACGTGTGGTCGCGGCGTCCCACACGGCACGGCCGTCCATGGACAGGTAATGGTCCTTGGCGGCGACGGTGGCGCTGCTGGTGGGCACCCGGGAGCCTCCGGCGGGGATCTGGACGGCGTAGGACAGCTGGGAGCCCAGGTCGTAGGAGAGCAGTCCGGCCCCGGGGGTGTCGGTGCGGGTGAGGACGACGGCTGCCGCGGCGTCTCCGAAGAAGACACCGGTGGTGCGGTCGGTGGGATCGGTGACCCTGGAGGCACAGTCGGCCGCGAGCAGCAGGACGGTGGTGATGGAGGGGTTCTGCAGGAGGTGGGCCGCGATCAGCATGGCCTGGATGCCGGAGGCGCAGGCGGCTGTCGTGACGTCCAGGGACAGAGCGCGGTGGGCCCCGAGGGCGTCCTTGACGATGAGCGCGGTCGACAGGAGCGGCTGGTCCCAGGTGTAGGTGGCGACGATGACCGCGTCCAGCCGGGCGGGCTCGATGCCGGCGGCTTCCAGAGCCGGGTGGGCCGCGGCCACGCACATGTCGGAGGTCGCGAGGTGCGGGGCCAGCCGGCGGCGTTCGCGGATTCCGGTGCGGCTGGTGATCCATTCGTCGCTGGTGTCCAGGGTGCGGGTGAGTTCCCGGTTGGTGACGACCGCCGGCGGCAGGTGGATTCCCGTCCCGGCGATGGCGAACGGTACGGACAAACCCGTGCCGGTCTGGTGGAAAAGAGTCTGGTCCAGGGCGACGGTCATGCCACGGCGCTCCGCCCGGGGGCCGTCGGTGCTTCTCGGATCATTTCCATTCTCTGTTCCTCGTTCTGTGGGTTCGTCATGAGGCAGGAGACGATCGGGGCGTCGGATCGGAAGTCTCCGCACCGCCCCACGGGTTCAGCTCATCGGATCACGCCGTCATTCGACGGCGTGATGAAGTGATCGACCGCTTGACGGTCCATTCCTGGGAACGCGTCCCGTGCCGCGCGCGGGAATACGGTGTGACGGCCACCGCGGTCCGGATGTCCGGGGGTCATGACGACCTCTGCCCGGGCAGGGGCGTCCGCAGGGAGGGGACGGAGGAGAGCAGCGTCCGGGTGTACGGGTGGCTCGGCGCACGCAGGAGCGTCCCGGTGGGCGCGACTTCGACGATCCGCCCGTGCCGCATGACCGCCACGGCGTCCGAGACGTGGCAGACCGCAGGCAGGTTGTGGCCGATGAACAACATGGAGAGCCCGAGCCGCTGCTGGAGTTCACGCATGGTGTTGAGGACGGCGGCCTGCACCGAGACGTCCAGTGCCGAGGTGATCTCGTCGGCGATCAGCAGGCCGGGCTCCACGGACAGGGACCGGGCCAGGGCCACTCGCTGGCGCTGGCCGCCGGACAACTGCCGGGGCAGGCGATCGGCGAGCCCGGGATCCAGTCCCACCAGGTCGAGCAGTTCGGTGACGCGCTCGGCACGGGCGGCCCGGTCGAGCCGGCGGAAGACCGTGGCGGCCTCGACGAGCGTCTGGCGCGCCGTCATACGAGGATCGAGCGCGGTGTCCGGGTCCTGGAGGACGACCTGTACCAGCCGGGCGAGCCGGCGCCGGTCGTGGACGGTACGGGTGCGGACCTCGCGGCCGTCGATCAGGACCCGGCCACCGTGCACGGGCACGAGGCCGACGATCGCCCCGGCCAGGCTGGACTTTCCCGAGCCGGACTCGCCCACGAGACCGAGTGTGGTGCCCGACGGGATCTCCAGCGACACACCGTCCACCGCGGCGGGGGAGTCACGGGGGCCCGGGTGGCGGACGGTGAGGTCGATCACCTGAAGCGTGGTCATGACGCGTTCACCGCCGTCGGGGCCGCCACCGGCACCGGATACCAGCAGGCGACCCGGTGACCGGCGTCGAGGTCCTCCAGCGGCGGAGCCTGCTCGGCGCAGCGGTCCTGACGGCGCGGGCAACGAGGCTCGAACGGGCAGCCCGCCACGGGTGCGAATGGATCGGGTGGCGCGCCTGCGACCGTCGGCAGTGGCCTGCCCCGGTCGGCGGTGAGGTCCGGCACCGAGGCGACCAGGGCCCGGGTGTAGGGGTGCCTGGTCGCCTCGACGAGGCGACCGGCGGGCAGGGCCTCGACGACGGTGCCCGCGTACATCACCAGGACCCGTTCGCAGAACTCGCCCACGAGCGCGACGTCGTGGCTGATGAACAGGATCGCCGCGGAGGTGTCCCGGCGCAGGTCGGTCAGCAGCCGGATGATCTGGCGCTGCACGGTGACGTCGAGCGCCGTGGTCGGTTCGTCGGCGATGACCAGTCCCGGCCGCACCATCAGCCCCGAGGCGATCATCACCCGCTGGCGCTGCCCGCCGGAGAGTTGGTGCGGACGTGAGCGCAGCAGTGCCGGGGGCAGGGCCACCCGGCGCAGGGCTTCGGCGGCCTTCGCCGCCGCCTGCGCGCGGCTCGCGCCCCGGTGGGCCCGGACGGCCTCGGTGAGCTGGGTGGCGATGCGCAGGGACGGGTTGAGCGCCGAGGCCGGATTCTGGAAGATCATCGACAGCCCCGTCGCGAGGTGCCGGTTCCGCTCCTTCGGCGTCAGGGCGGAGAGGTCCGCCCCGAGCAGGCGCAGCGTGCGCCTGGACACCCGGGCGCCGTGCGGGAGCAGGTCGGCGACGGCGAGCGCGGTGAGCGACTTGCCCGAACCCGACTCACCGACGAGCCCGACGATCTCGCCCGGACGCAGCGACAGGGACACACCGCGCACCGGCCGGATCGCGCCGTTCGGGGTGGCGAGTTCGACGGTGAGGTCCTCGACCTGGAGGACCAGCCCGTCCTCGGCGGGGCCGCTCGGAGCGGGCACCGGGGCTGGTTCGCGCGTCATCCGTCCGCGTCGAGCGGCGTGTTGGGCCAGGACCTCGCCGAGCAGCTGGAACGTCAGGGCCGCGTAGAGGATGGCCAGACCCGGGGCGAGGGCGGGCACCGGCTCGGCGTAGATCCGGTCGAGGCCCTGGCTGAGCAGCTGCCCCCAGTCGTAGCCGGGCGGCTGGACGCCCAGGCCGAGGAAGCTCAGTCCGGAGAGCGCGACCAGGGCGGTGCCCCCCGCCGTGGTGACGCTCAGGAGCAGCGGCTCCGCGATGTTGGGCAGGACGTGCCGCCACAGCAGGCGGTGGCGGCGCAGGCCGAGGACCCTGGCCGCGGCCAGATGGTCGGTGCCCGCGACGCCCGCGGCGAGGGTCTGGGCGAGCCGGGCGAATCCGGGGACGGCCGCCGCCGCGAGGGCGAGTACCGCCCCGGTGGCGCCCGCGCCGAACACGACCGCGAGGAACATCGCGACGAGGAGCGCCGGGAAGGCGAGCAGGAGGTTGATCAGCCCGCCGGTCAGCCGGCGCCCGCGACGGCCGAGGACGGCGGTGCACGCCCCGAGGAGGACGCCTGCGGTCGCGCCGAGCAGGACCGCCCCCAGCGCGAGCAGCAGCGAGGGGCGGGTGGCCGTCAGGACGCGGGCGAGCAGGTCCCGGCCGAGGCCGTCGGTGCCGAACGGGTGGACCGCGGAGGGGCCTTGGAGCACGGCCGCGGGGTCCGGGCGGTCGGCTGCCGCCCCCCAGACCAGCGGGCCCACCAGCGCGAGCGCGACGAGCGACGCCAGCATGACCGCGGTGGCCGGAGCCAGGGGAGAGCGGGGAAGCCGGGACGAGGGGCTCATGGTCACATCTCCCGAATCGCCGAGCGGGGATCGAGCAGGGCGAGCAGCACGTCCACCAGGAGGCCCGCGAGCAGCACGGCGGTGCCCAGCACCAGGACCATGGCCTGGACCACCGGGTAGTCCTGCGCGACCACGGACTGTGCCATGGCGGAGCCGATCCCGGGCCAGGCGAAGACCTTCTCGACCAGCACGGTGCCGGCGATGAGACCGGGCAGCAGGCTCCCGGCGACGGTGAGTGCGGCGGACGCCATGTTCGGTGCCGCGTGCCGCAGGTAGCGGCGCGTGGATGACAGCCGTTTGCTGCGGGCGGTGCGCAGATAGTCCTCCTCCAGCACCTTCAGCGCCTCCACCCGGACGATGCGCAGCAGCACGGCGGTGGGGGCGAGGGAGAGTGCGAGGACGGGCAGGACGAACGACTCGGCTCCCGTCGCCCCGGCCACCGGGAGCAGGTGGAGGCCGATCGACAGCGACGCGGTGAGCCCGGCGGCGAGGACGAAGTCGGGTACCCCGGCCAGACCCGCGGTGACGGCGGTGAACACCAGCTCGGTGCGCGGGCGGCGGCCGTCACGGGTGCGGACGGCGGCCAGCAGGCCGCCGGGCAGAGCGACGGCGAGGGTGGCCAGGAAGGCGAGGACGGCGATCTCCAGGGTGGCCGGCAACCGGGTGCGGACCAGTTCCGCGACCGGCGCCCCGGTGACCAGCGACGTACCGAGGTCACCGTGCAGGAGGCCGCCGAGGTAGTGGCGGTACTGGGAGAGGAAGGAGGCGTCGAGCCCGAGGGCGTGCCTGCGCGCGGCCACCAGGCCGGGGGCGGCGTCGACGCCGAGCGCGGCCCGGACGGGATCGCCGGGGATGAGGCGGATCATCGCGAACGACGCGGTGACCACGACCCCGAGGGAGAGGAGCAGCCGGACGCCGCGGCGGCCGAGGAACACGGTCCACGGGTGCCGCAACAGCTGGGGTACGGACATGGTGGGGCCCCGGGTCACTGGTGGAGGCGGATGCTGGTCGGGACGATCTGGCCGCCGAAGGTGGTGGCGAAGGTGGTGCGGTGGCCGTACACGCCGCTTCGGCCCTGGGCGATCGGCAGCGCGTCGGCCGAGCGGAAGAGCGCGGCGGAGGCACGGTTCCAGCTGCCGCACCCCGTCGTGTCGGTCGCCCGGAGGGCCTCGGCGACCAGGGCGTCGTACTCGGGATTGGCCACCCCCGCGAAGTTGAGGCCCTGGGCGGGGGCGGGGCCGGAGAAGAAGGGGACGAAGCCGACCGGCAGGGCGAACCCCGGGGTGCTGCCGACCACCACGTCGAAGTCGCCGCTCCGGTACATGGCGTTGACCAGGGCGGGCAGGCTCTCGGTGACCAGGTCGACCTCGGCGCCGAGCGCCGTCCACTCCCTGGCCATGAGCTCGGCGACGGAGACCAGGGTCGGGCCGAGGTCGGGGCTGGTGATCAGGCGGAGCCGGAGCGGTCGGCCGTCCTTGGCGAGCGGGCCGCCGGCGTCGCGGGTCCAGCCGGCGGCCCGAAGTGCCCGGGCGGTGTCCCGCGCGGGCAGGTTGGCGTCGGCGAGGTCGGCGTGGCAGACGGCGCCCTCGGCGCCGAAGTCGGTGGCGGGGCTGCCCGTGCCGCCGACGGCGACGTTGGCGAGCCCCTGGCGGTCGAGGGCGGAGACCAGGGCGCGGCGCAGTGCCCGGTCCTGGAGCGTCCGCCCGGGGCGCTGGTTGAAGAAGGTCAGCCCGACCACGGTCGCCACGTCGGCGGTGTGCAGGCCGCGTCCGGTGAGCCGGGCCCGGTCGGGACCGCTCACGCCCGCGATGTCGATGCCCCCGGTGAGCAGCAGGTTCGCCGCCGTGGAGGCCTGGGGCACCACCGAGAGGACGATGCGCGCGGGGAGGCCGGGTTCTTTGGTCGTCGCTCCGTCGGGCCCCCAGGAGTAGTCGTCGCGGACGGTGAACTCGTACGGCCCGCCGGGGGTGTAGCGGGTGAGTACGTAGGGGCCGCTTCCCGCGGTGACGCGGTCCAGCGCATGGGGCCGGCCGAGTCCCGAGGGGCAGACGACCGGCAGCAGGCCGACGGTGCGGGTGAGGAACGGGAAGGGAGCGGCCGCGGTCACCGACACCGTGCCCGTACGGTCGTCGGCGCTCGCTTGGAACGGGACGTTCGGCAGGACGGTCTGGGCCCCGGCGAGCTGGTTGGCCGGGTCGCCCGCGTAGGTGAGGGACCGGGCCACCGCCGAGGGGGTGAGCGCGGTGCCGTCGGAGCAGGTGACGCCGGGGCGGAGGGTGAAGCCGGCCGTGGTGGCCGTGGCCCGCCAGGAGGTGGCCAGGCCGGAGACCAGGGTGCCGTCGGGGGCGAGGTTGACCAGGGAGTCGTAGGCGTAACGGGACTGGGAGGCGCCGAAGGCCGAGTACGGGTCGAAGCTCGGCGTCTCGCTGGACGCGGCGATGCGGACGGTGCCGCGGATCACCGGCGGGGTGGTGGTCGAGGAGGTGGTGACTCCGCCGCAACCGCCCAGCGCGACGGCCGCGACGGCGACTGCGGCGGCCAGGGCGACCGGTGGGGTGCGTCGGAGCATGGGCGTCATGGTGCCACCGGAGGATGGGCCCTGATGACCCAACTGGCTTGTGCGGTAAGCGCGTTCGAATGCCCCCAACTGCCTGTCGGCTGGGGCGGGAGCCGTTGGGGGGCGACGCGGCGGCCGATCTTGATTCACCCGTACGGGGGGCCGGGGGCTGTTCGGGAGCCTCGGCGCTCCCCCGGGGCGGCGTGTGGGCAAAGTGCCGTCGTCGCCGCGGTCGTGGTGTCGGGTGGGCGGAGTGCCGTCGTCGCCGCGGTCGTGGTGTCGGGTGGCAGGGAGCGGCGCACGGAAAAGCACGTCGAAAGGCGCATGGAGCGGCGCATCGAAAGGAACGTCGAAGGCGCATTGACCGAGGGGGTTAATTGGTTAATCGCATTAAATGGCTTTCGATGTGCCGCATTGAAGGGGTTACGCGAAAGTTTCATGAGCACTCGCACGAGTGAACAGAAGAGGGCTGCTTGGTCCAGGCGGGTGGGTTTCCACTACGGTGATCGCGGGATCGGATGGTGTGTTCCGGCATCCGGGAATCCGATTCGCCAAGCGGGTCCCGGATATTCGAGAGTGAATCCCGCCCGGCCGTGCATTGCTCCGGCTTTCCTCGTGCCCGGGTTCCCTGTCATACGTATGCGTGGAGAGGATGGAGAATCATGCCGCCAGTAGTCCCGCCCTTCCTGATCGGCCTCATCGTCGCGCCCCTGGCCAAGCGCCTGCTCAAGCCGCTGGTGAGTGGAGTCGTCAAGACGTCCGTCGGCATCGTGATGGAGGTGAAGAAGGCGGCTCAGGAGGCCGGGGAGAACATCCACGACCTCGCGGCCGAAGTGGCCGCCGACGTGGTGGCCGCCCAGATCGCCGCCACTGAGACCGAGGGGCACTCCGTCGTCGGCCAGCGTGCCACCGGGAGCGGCGCCAAGGACGGAGCGGAGGGGGACGTGAGGACCCCGAAGATCCGTGCCACCGCCGGTTCCGCCGCCGGCAAGTCCCACTGACGGACCGTAAGAACAGGGGCCGCCGCCCAAGGTCGTCCCGCAATTCCTGGAGGGTGTGCGGCGTCGGCCGCGGCACCTCACCGCGCCGTCGGAACGTCCCGCGTGCATCCCGTGTGCGGGTGCTCCTCCGTCTTGCGATGCACCGCGTCTGACGCCCACACCGATCCACCAGGAACAGCGGGGCCGACTTCGGGCGCGCACGCCCCGCCCGTCCCCGCCCGGCGTGCCCCGGCGGCGGCCCCTCGCCCGACGGC
>NZ_JBHWZJ010000280.1:0-9292 GCF_042728415.1 Streptomyces sp. NPDC060198
GCCCTCCGGGCCGCCCTTCTTGCCGAACCAGTCGAGGCAGACGACCAGGGCATCGTCCTCCGGCTCCGTGTCGCGGTGTTCGGCCAGCGCCCGCAGGACGGCTCTCGGCACGGAGGGGGCGTGCAGCAGGCTCGCCGCCTGGATGGCGCGGGCCAGCGCCCGTTCGCCGTACGGTTCGCCCGCGCGGTCTCCCGCCGCGTAGACGCCGTCACTGACGAAGACCAGCCGGTCCCCGGGCTCCACCCGGAACTCCTGGATCACGTAGGCGGTTTCGTCGAACATGCCGAGCGGGAGCTGGGCCTCCAGCTCGACGCGCTCCACGGTCTTGCCGCGCTTGCGCCACAGTTGCGGCGAACCGGCGTCCACCACTTGGACGTTGCCGGTGGCCAGCTCGAAGGTGAGCAGCAGTGTCGAGACGTGCGACGCGCCCCGGTACTGCGCGTACAGCGCCTGGTCCGCGAGGGCGGCCTGGTCCGCGATGCCGATGCCGGCCCGGCGGGCGTTGCGCAGGGCGTTGACGGCCAGGTTGGTGAGGAGCGACGCCTCGATGCCCTCGCCCATGCCGTTGGTGACGGTGAGGGTGAGGGTGTCGGCGGTGGTGGACCAGTCGAAGTTGTCGCCGTGGATGGCGTACGCGGGTTCCAGCTGTGCGCCTATGGCGTACTCGGGTCGCGAACACGCCCGGGCGGGCAGGAGCTGCCACTGCATCTCGGCGGCGAGGGTCAGCCGGCTGACCCGGCGGGCCCGCAGGTAGAGGTCGGTGTCGCGTTCGGCGACGATGATCTCGTGGCCGAGCAGTTGGGCGATCTCGGTGAGGTCCTGGACGGCGGCGGTCGTGCGCCGGTCCCGGGGCAGCGTCACGTCGAGGACGCCGAGCCGGTCGCCCCGGACCGTCACCGGGAGGTGCAGCACGACCGAGTCGTCCCGCCCCGGCGCGGTGCGCTCGTACGGCGTCTGGCTGCCGAAGGCGCGGCCTTCCGGGCTGCCGTTCACCGGCACCGGGCCCGCCGGGCGGGGCGGGGCGTCGACCGGCTGGAGCACCGTCAGGCTGTAGTCGGCCATCAGCAGCTCGACGCCCGTGGCGCCGTAGTGCTCGGCCAGGGCGGCGCGCGCGGCTTCCACCAAGGCGTGCGGCGCGGCGGTACGCAGGGCGCGTTCCACGGCCAGGTAGTTCGTCACAGTTCGGTCGGCTTTCTTCACCAGAGTGCTGCTCGGGGGCGAGCAGAGTAGCGGGACTGAGGGGTGTCCGGAGGACCGGGACAGGGCCCTTCGCGCCGAGCCCCTCCGACGGCGGAGCGGCCGGAGTCAGCGGGCGGGGCAGGGGGCGGCGGGTAACGGCGCCGCCGTCACACGGTGTCCGTCCAGCCGAGGTGGAGTACGGCCACGTCGTCGGCGAGTCCGCCGCTGTCGGCGGCGAGGTCCTCGCACCGCTGGACGACCGCGTCCACGAAGTCGTCGTCCGGGAGGTGGGCGTACTCGCGTGCGATCTCCACGAGGCCGTCCTCACCGAGGCGTTCGTACCCGTTGCCGGTGCGGCCTTCGATGAGGCCGTCGGTGAAGAGCGCGAGCCGCGTCCCCCGGGGCGCCTCCAGCAGGGCCACCGGCCAGTGCGCGCGGCCGGGGAGCAGGCCCAGTACGGGGCCGCCCGGCACTTCCTCCAGGCGGACCGGGCCGTCCGGCGGGCGCACCAGCAGGCCCGGGTGCCCCGCGCGCACGACCTCGACGCGCGGAGCGCCGGCCGCCCGGCTGAGCGTGGTGAGGGTGGCGAAGATCTCGGGGCCGGACCGCTCGGCCACCAGCATCTGTTCGAGCAGGTCCAGCAGCCGCTGGCCGCGCGCCCCGGAGAGGATGAAGGAGCGCCAGGCGACCCGCAGGCACACCCCGAGTGCCGCCTCGTCGGGGCCGTGCCCGGAGACGTCGCCGACGACCGCGTGCGTGGTGCCGTCGGGCGTCTGGACGACGTCGTAGAAGTCTCCGCCGAGGAGGGTCTGGGCACGTCCGGGGCGGTAGCGGGAGCAGACCTGGGGGGTGTCGTCGAGGAGCAGCGGGGTGGGCAGCAGTCCGCGTTCGACCCGGCTGTTCTCCGCCGCCAGCATCCGGCTCTCCCGGAGGTCGGCGGCGGCGCGCTCGGCGCGCTTGCGCTGTATCGCGTAGCGGATGGCCCGGACGAAGAGGTCGGCTTCGAGCCGTCCCTTGTTCAGGTAGTCCTGGGCGCCGCCGGCGACGGCGGCGAGGCCGGACTCCTCCTGGGCGAGCCCCGTCAGGACGACGACGGCCGCGTCCGGCGAGCGGGACAGGATCGTCTCCAGCGCGCCGAGTCCCTGGGAGTCGGGCAGGTGGAGGTCGAGCAGGACGCACTGGGGGTTGTCCCGGTCGAGGGCGTCGAGCGCCTCCGCGAGCGTCCGCGCCCAGGAAAGGGTGATGGCCACTCCGCTGTCGGCGACCATCTCCTCGACCAGCAGGGCGTCCCCGGGATCGTCCTCGACCAGCAGGACGCTCGGCCCGTCGCCGCTCCACAGCTCGAAGCCCGGTGCGGTGCGGGCGGCGGGGAGGGGCGAGGCGTTGCCGGTGCGCGACGGCTCACGGGAGCTGCCGTCACGAGGTGCGAGGACGGTGGGGGGCGGGGTGCCCAAGGCGCTGTGCCTCCTCTCACCATGGACCGGCCGGCCATGGGGCCGCACGATGCGTCCGCGAAGAGATTAGAGGTAATAGTTGTTCACTGACAACAATTGCAGGAAGTAAACAGCGCTGGTCGGGGCGGTGCGGGACGAAACAGGGCGTTCCCTCCGCCGCCCTGGCGGGCGGCGGGCCGGGGGCGGATACCCGCAGGAGCGGAGGTGGGCGTCGCCCGTCAGGCGGGGTTGGCCAGCCACGAGCGGGCGTCCCGCTCGTACGCGCCCCCGTCCACGGCCTCCGCGGCGGCGTCCCGGAACGCCGTGAGGCCCTGGTGCAGCGCTTCGGCCGCCTCGGGCTCCATCGCCGCGAGGATCAAGGACACCTCCCGTACCTGGGCGGCCCTGATCTCGTCCAGCAGGGCACGGCCGGGGCGGCTGAGGTAGAGCTCTATCTCACGGCGGCTGGCCGTGCTCAAACGGCGTTCGACGAGGCCGGCCGCTTCCAGCCGGTCGCAGAGCCGGCTCGTCGCGGGCGGGGTGGACCCCAGCGCCTCGCCGAGGGCCCGCATGTTGCCGCCCTCCCGGCGTTCGATCGCCAGCAATGCGCGCAGCTGGGACGGGGAGGTGGGGCCCGTCGGAGCAGCGGCCTGGGCTCTGCCCCAGAGGACCGCGAGCAGATCCGTCACCTCGGACGCGGTACGAGCCATTTCTTGGGGGGACGACGGCCGGCGCGGGAACATCGCTCCACTGTGCCACCCCTGTGGCGCGATTGTCAGCCCGCGCGGTCGCCGGGAGGAACGCCCGGTGCGACTGTCCGGACCCGGGGGGCCGGGGCGCGGGTGGTGCGAGGGGGTCGCGGGCGGGGAGCCGGTGTGAAGACCAGGTGAGGGTCCGGTCGTGTAGTGAAAATCAGATAATCAGAGGAACCACCGCGTCGCTCCTCCCATCTCAGTCATCGGCAGTTTGTATGGGCATGAGATAAAACGACCGTCGATGGGGACGTGGACGTGAACCAGAAGCATGCGAACAACATCAACCGGAGGGGGCTGCTGGGAGCGGGCCTGGGAGCCGCAGCCGCCGCGGGAATCGCGGGCTGCGGCTCACTCGGTTCCGGGGGCGGGGCGCCCCACGGGCCGGAAAGGAGCCCCGGGGGCGCCGCCGGTACGTCCTCCGGCCACGGGGGCGGCGCCGGTGGACGGAAAGAGCACGGAAAGGGGCCGGCGAACAGCGCGGTGCGGCTGATCGGGGACGGTTCCACCTCCGACACCGGAAAGCAGCCGAAACAGCCCGACGCGCCCGTGCCGCTCGAACCCGGCCAGAAACCTCCGCAGTTCGTGATCTTTTCCTGGGACGGGGCGGGCGAGGTCGGCAACGGCCTTTTCCCGCGCTTTCTCGAACTCGCCCGGGAACACGACGCCGCGATGACCTTCTTCCTCTCCGGGATCTACCTGCTGCCCGAGTCGAGGAAATCGCTCTACCTGCCGCCCAACAATCCGCGCGGCGCCTCGGACATCGGCTACCTCACCGACGAGCACGTCAAGCTGACCCTGCGGTACGTGCGCGAGGCGTGGCTCGACGGGCACGAGATCGGCACCCACTTCAACGGGCATTTCTGCGCCGGTTCCGGATCGGTCGAGGACTGGACGCCCGCGCAGTGGCAGAGCGAGATCGATCAGGCCGTCTCCTTCGTGACGCAATGGCGGACGAACAGCGGGTGGGAGGGTGTCGAACCGCTGCCTTTCGACTACCGGAAGGAACTCGTCGGCGGGCGCACCCCCTGCCTCCTCGGCCAGGAGAACCTGCTGCCGACCGTGAGCAGGCTCGGCTGGCGCTACGACGCGAGTTCGCCGGGCGGGGTGCAGATGTGGCCGGAGAAACGTTTCGGCGTATGGGATCTCCCGCTTCAGGGAATGCCGTTCCCCGGCCACACCTTCGAGGTCCTCTCGATGGACTACAACATCCTCGCCAACCAGTCGCAGAATTCGACCCGGGGCATGCCCTCCCGCTACCCCGGCTGGCGCGAACAGGCGGCCGGTTCCTATCTCGCCGGTTTCCGCCGGGCGTACGAGACGAATCGCGCGCCGTTCTACATCGGCAATCACTTCGAGGAGTGGAACGGCGGTATCTACATGGACGCCGTGGAAGAGGTGATCAAGGAAGTGGCCGGACAGCCGGACGTGCGGCTCGTCTCGTTCCGCCAGTTCGTGGACTGGCTGGACGTCCAGGACCCGGAAGTCCTGGCGAAGCTGCGCACCCTGGAGGTCGGTCAGGCGCCCGCGGGTGGCTGGAACGCTTTCTTTAAGCAGGCCTGACAAGGGGCTTTACGGGCAGCGAGGGGGGTGCCCAAGATCTCCGGATCTGCCATGCGAAACTTTTCACATGAGCCATGGCCGCGCACCCCGACGCCGCTTCACCCTGCTCGCCGCCACGACCGTCGTCGTGGCCGGTGCACTGACCCTGTCCGCGTGTGACGGGAGCGACGTCAAGTCGGGCGGCGGCGGTGACACCAACTTCGTCACCGGCAACGGCGGCATCTCGACCCTCCCCGTGAAGGACCGCCCCACGGCCCCGAAGATCGAGGGCACCACGCTGCAGGGCAAGGCGCTCGACGTCGCCGACTACAAGGGCAAGGTCGTCGTCATCAACGTCTGGGGTTCGTGGTGCGGCCCCTGCCGCGCCGAGGCGAAGCACTTCGCCGCCGTCTCCCAGGAGACCGCCGGCCAGGGCGTCCAGTTCGTCGGGATCAACACCCGCGACACCCAGAAGGACGCCGCCGTGAACTTCGAGGCGGATGCGGGCATCACGTACCCCAGCCTCTACGACCGGGTCGGCAAGCTCATCCTGCGCTTCCCCAAGGGCACCCTGAACCCGCAGACGATTCCGTCGACCGTGGTCATCGACCGCGAGGGCCGGATCGCCGCCCGCACTCTCCAGGCGCTCGACGCGGAGCAGCTGCACAAGATGATCGACCCGCTGATCGCGGAGAAGTGACCCGGTGACCGCCCTCGCCGCCGCCACGTACAACGAGACGGTCGTCAACGGTGCGCTGCTGGCAGCCGTGCCGATCGCGCTCCTCGGCGGCCTCGTCTCCTTCTTCTCGCCCTGCGTCCTGCCGCTGGTCCCCGGCTACCTGAGCTACGTCACCGGTATCAGCGGCACCGACCTGGCGAACGCCCGGCGGGGCCGGATCGTCGGTGGCGCCTCCCTCTTCGTCCTCGGCTTCACCGCCGTGTTCGTGTCGGGCGGCGCGCTCTTCGGCTACTTCGGCGGCAACCTCCAAGAACACAGCGAGGCCCTCCAGAAGGTCCTCGGCGCGCTGATGATCCTCATGGGCGTCTTCTTCATGGGGCTGATGCCGTGGATGACCCAGCGCGAGTTCCGCATCCACCGCAGACCGGTCACCGGGCTGCTGGGCGCCCCGCTGCTGGGCGCCCTCTTCGGGATCGGGTGGACCCCCTGTCTCGGCCCGACGCTGAGCGCGGTGTCCATGCTCGCCTTCGACCAGGGCACCGCCGAGCGCGGGGCACTTCTGACGGTCGCGTACTGTCTGGGACTCGGTGTCCCGTTCGTCCTCGCCGCCGTCGCCTTCCGCAAGGCGCTGGGAGCATTCGGCTGGGTCAAGCGCCACTACGCATGGGTCATGCGCATCGGGGGCGTCATGATGATCGCGACCGGCATCCTGCTGCTGACGGGGCTGTGGGCCTCGTTCATGCAGGACGTACAGGGCTGGTCCAACGGTTTCACTGTGGGGATCTGAGTTCCATTGAGCAAGCTGAACACCACTGACGAGCGCGACGACGCGCGCGGCGCCGAGCAGGACACCCGAGAGCTTTCGGAAGCCGGGGCGCAGCTCTCCACCGCACCCGTGGAGGAGCGCCCCGAACGTGAGGCCGGGTTGCCCGCCATGGGCGTCGTCGGCTGGATCCGCTGGTTCTGGCGCCAGCTCACCTCGATGCGGGTCGCGCTGATCCTGCTCTTCCTGCTGTCGCTCGGAGCCATCCCCGGCTCGCTGGTCCCGCAGAACAGCGTGGACGAGCTGAAGGTGCTGCTGTTCAAGAACGCGCACACCACGCTCACGCCGATCTACGAGAAGCTCCAGCTTTTCGACGTCTACAGCTCGGTGTGGTTCTCCGCGATCTACATCCTGCTGTTCGTCTCGCTCATCGGCTGCATCGTGCCGCGCAGCCTCCAGTTCGTGGGCCAGCTGCGCAGCCGGCCGCCGCACGCCCCGAAGCGCCTGACCCGGCTGCCCGCCTACACGACCTGGCGTACCGAGGCCGAGCCCGAGCAGGTCCGCGAGGCCGCGCTCGCCCTGCTCCGCAAGCGGCGGTTCCGCTCGCACGCGGTGGGGGACGCGGTCGCGGCGGAGAAGGGCTATCTGCGCGAGGCCGGGAACCTGATCTTCCACGTCGCGCTGATCGTGATGCTGGTGGCCTTCGCGACCGGCTCGCTCTTCAAGTTCCAGGGCGGCAAGCTCGTCACCGAAGGCGACGGCTTCTCGAACACGCTGACGCAGTACGACGACTGGAAGCCGGGGTCGCTGTACGACGCGGACTCGCTCGTCCCCTTCAGCTTCACCCTCGACGACTTCGTCGGCACGTACGAGAAGACCGGCCCCCAGCGGGGCACGGCCCGCACCTTCGAGGCCCGTGTGACGTACTCCGAGGGCGCGTACGGCAAGGACAAGAAGGGCGTCATCAAGGTCAACGAGCCCTTGGTGATCGACGGCACCAAGATCTTCCTGATCTCGCACGGCTACGCCCCGGCGGTCACCGTCCGGGACGGCAAGGGCAAGCAGGTCTTCAAGGGCGCCGTGCCGCTGCTGCCGCGCGACGCCAACATCACGTCCTCCGGCGCCATCAAGGTCATGGACGGCTACCGGGACAAGAACGGCAAGCGGGACCAGCTCGGTTTCAACGCGTTCTTCGTGCCGACCTTCGCCGGGGCGGGCAGCGGGGACATGCTCTCGCAGTTCCCCGGCGCGGAGAACCCGGTGCTGGCGCTCAACGCGCTGCACGGCAGCCTCGGCGTCGACTCCGGCCTCCCGCAGAACGTCTACCAGCTCGACACGGACAAGCTGAAGCCCTTCAAGGACGCCGACGGCAACAACCTCAAGCAGCGCCTGGCGCCCGGCGAGACCATGCAGCTCCCGGACGGTGCCGGCTCCATCACCTTCGACGGCGTCGAGGAGTGGGCCAGCTTCCAGATCTCGGAGCAGCCGGCCGCCGGCTGGGCGCTCGGCGGGGCCATCGCCGCCATCGCCGGACTCGCCGGCTCGCTCTTCATCCAGCGCCGCCGCGTCTGGGTGCGGGCCGTGCGCGGGGCCGACGGGGTGACCGTCGTGGAGATGGCCGGACTCGGCCGCAGCGAGTCCGCGAAGCTGCCCGAGGAACTGCTCGGCCTGGCGGTGGCGCTGAACGACGTCGCGCCGACCGCCCCCGATCCGCAGCCCGGCCCCGACCCTGTTCCCGGCCAAGGGCCCGCTACCGAATCCGTGGCCGAACCCGGCCCCGGTCCCGACGTACCTGCCGCAGCAACTGCCGAAGGGGCTGAGAAGTGAATCTCGCCGCCGCCACCAACGAGAATCTGGCGCACACCAGCAATGTGCTGATCTATTCGTCGATGGCCGTCTACACCCTGGCCTTCCTCGCGCACATCGCGGAATGGGTGTTCGGCAGCCGCAGCAAGGTGGGCCGCACGGCCGCCGCGCTCGACGCCACCAACCGGGCCGGGGCCGCCGCCACGTCGGCGCCGAAGATCCAGGTCAAGCAGGCGGGCGGCGCGACCACCGTGCTGGAACGCCCGACGGTGGTCACCCGGTCCGCCGCCGGCACCCGGGACGTCCCGGACGGCCCCGGTGCCTCCGGAGGCACCTTCCAGGGCGACCTGTGGGGCCGGATCGCGGTCTCGATGACCGTGCTCGCCTTCCTCGTACAGGCGGGTGGCGTCGTCGCCCGCGCGCTCTCCGTCGAGCGTGCCCCCTGGGGCAACATGTACGAGTTCTCGATCACCTTCTCCACGGTCGCCGTCGCGGCCTACCTGATCCTGCTCCTGCTGCGGAAGAACGTCCGCTGGATGGGTCTGCTGCTGGTCACCGTGGTCCTGCTGGACCTCGGCATCGCCACCACCGTCCTCTACACGGACAGCGACCAGCTGGTACCGGCGCTCCACTCGTACTGGCTGTGGATCCACGTCTCCACCGCCATCATCTGCGGCGCCGTCTTCTTCCTCGGCGCGGTCGCCACCCTGCTCTACCTCTTCCGCGACAGCTACGAGCGGAAGGTCGAGAACGGCGAGACGCCGGGCCGGTTCGCCCAGTCCGTGCTGGACCGGCTGCCGTCGGCGGCCACCCTGGACAAGTTCTCGTACCGCGCCAACGCGGCCGTCTTCCCGCTCTGGACGTTCACGATCATCGCGGGCGCGATCTGGGCCGGCGAGGCATGGGGCCGCTACTGGGGCTGGGACGCCAAGGAGACCTGGTCGTTCATCACCTGGGTCGCGTACGCCTGCTACCTGCACGCCCGCGCGACCGCCGGATGGAAGGGCCGCAAGGCCGCCTACCTGGCGCTCATCGCCTTCGGCTGCTGGCTGTTCAACTACTACGGCGTCAACATCTTCATCACCGGCAAGCACTCCTACGCCGGGGTCTGACGCACCACCACGCGAAACGGCTGCCC
>NZ_JBHWZJ010000281.1:0-9278 GCF_042728415.1 Streptomyces sp. NPDC060198
GCGCTTCGCGTCGCCCCTGGTTCCGAATCTAGGCCCCCCCCGGCGGGGACACAGGGGGGCCACCCGCCCGGGCCCCCCCCCGGCCCGGTGGCAGCTGCCACCGGGCCGGGGTGAGGGGTACGCGTCGTCGGTGCTCAGGCCGTCATCGGCCGCTGCACCCTGATCGACTGGAGCAGCCCGATCGCCACCCAGACGGCGAACATCGACGACCCTCCGTACGAGACGAAGGGCAGCGGCAGACCGGCGACCGGCATGATGCCGAGGGTCATCCCGATGTTCTCGAACGCCTGGAAGGCGAACCAGGCGATGATCCCGGCGGCCACGACCGTGCCGTAGAGCTCGGTGGTCTCGCGGGCGATGCGGCAGGCGCGCCAGAGGACGACGCCGAGGAGCACGATGATCAGCCCTGCGCCCACGAAGCCGAGCTCCTCGCCCGCGACCGTGAAGACGAAGTCGGTCTGCTGCTCGGGGACGAACTGGCCGGTGGTCTGCGTGCCGTGGAAGAGCCCGGTGCCGGTGAGACCGCCGGAACCGATCGCGATACGCGCCTGGTTGGTGTTGTAGCCGACGCCCGCCGGGTCCAGGGCCGGGTTGGCGAAGGCCGCGAACCGGGCGATCTGGTAGTCGTCCAGGAGCCCGAGCTGCCAGACGGAGACCGCGCCGAGGGCGCCCGCGCCGAGGAGGCCGAAGACCCAGCGGTTGGAGGCGCCGGAGGCGAGCAGTACGCCGAGGACGATGAAGGCCATCACCATGACCGAACCCAGGTCGGGCATCAGCATGACGATGCCCATCGGGATCGCGGCCACCCCGAGCGCCTTGGCGACGGTGCGGTGGTCGGGGTGGAGCTGGTCGCCCGCGTCGACGCGGGAGGCGAGCAGCATCGCCATGCCCAGGATGATGGTGATCTTGGTGAACTCGGAGGGCTGGAGCGAGAAGCCGCCACCGATGATGATCCAGGCGTGCGCGCCGTTGACGGTGGCGCCGAGCGGGCTGAGGACCGCCAGCACCAGGACGACGGAGAGCCCGTAGAGGATCGGTACCGCTCCGCGCAGGGTGCGGTGGCCGAGCCAGATCGTGCCGATCATCAGGCCGAAGCCGATGCCGGTGTTGAGAGCGTGGCGGAAGAGGAAGTAGTACGGGTCGCCGTGGGTGAGGGAGTCGCGGCCCCGGGTCGCCGAGTAGACGAGCAGGGACCCGATGAAGGAGAGCGCGAGCGCGGAACCGAGCAAGGGCCAGTCGAGCCGCCGCACGACGGAGTCGCGTGCGGTGAGCCAGGCCCAGGAGGACCGCTCGGGGCCGTACCCGGAGACGGAGAAGCCACCGGCCATCAGTCACGCCTCCCGAGTGTCGCGGCGAGCGCCTGCTGTCCGTCGCCGAGGGGCTTGTTGGCGTCGGGGTCGTACGGCTTGACCTTCGGGGCGTTGATCGTCCCGTCGGGCTGGATCTTCGGGAGGGCCTTCTGCGGCGTGGGCAGCAGCGCCTTCTTGAGGTCCTGCTTGCCTTCCGCGTCGAGACCGTAGAGGGCGTTGTAGATGTTGCGCACGGCGGGGCCGGAGGCGCCGGAACCGGTACCGCCCTGGGAGATCGTCATGACGATCGAGTAGTCCTTGGTGTACGTGGCGAACCATGAGGTCGTCTGCTTGCCGTAGACCTCGGCGGTACCCGTCTTGGCGTGCATCGGGATCTTGTCCTGGGGCCAGCCGCCGAACCGCCAGGCGGCGCTGCCCCGGGTAGCGACACCCGCGAGGGCTTCGTCTATGTCGTCGCGCGTGGACCCGGTGAAGGGCAGCTTGCCGTGCGAGACGGGCTTGATCTCCTGGACCGTCTTGCCGTCGCCGCTGACGATCGCCTTGCCGACGGTGGGGTCGTAGAGGGTGCCGCCGTTGGAGATCGCCGCGTAGATGGTGGCCATCTGGATCGGGGTGACGAGCGTGTCCCCCTGCCCGATCGAGTAGTTGACCGAGTCACCGGCGCGCATCTTGTCGCCTTCGAGGCAGTTCTCGTACTCGATCTGCTGGGCGTACGTGCCGTCCTTCTTGCCGTCCTTGCACCAGAAGGCCTTGTTGGCCTTGAAGAAGCTCTCCTTCCACTGGCGGTCGGGGACGCGGCCGGCGACCTCGTTGGGGAGGTCGATGCCGGTCTCCTTGCCGAGGCCGAACTGGTGCGCGGTCTTGTAGAACCAGTCGCCGGGGTTCTTCTTCGGGTTGGTGCCGCCGTCCTTCAGCCACTCCTTGTGCGCGATGCCGTAGTAGACGGTGTCGCAGGAGACCTCCAGGGCGCGGCCGATGGTGATGGAACCGTAGCCCTGCGACTCGAAGTTCTTGAAGGTCTGGCCGCCGATGGAGTACGAGCTGGGGCACGGGTAGTTGCCGTCGAAGGGGTACCCGGCGTTGACCGCCGCCGTGGACGAGACGACCTTGAAGATGGAGCCGGGGGCCGCCTGGCCCTGGATCGCGCGGTTCAGCAGAGGGAAGTTGGACTTCTTGGTGGTGAGCTTGTCGTAGTCCTTGGCGGAGATGCCGCCGACCCAGGAGTTGGGGTCGTAGTCCGGCAGCGAGGCCATCGCGACGACCCGGCCGGTCTTGGCCTCCATCACGACGACGGCGCCGGAGTCGGCCTTGTAGTTCTCGTTGGTGTTCTTGTCGAACTCCTTGCGGGCCGTCTTCATCGCCTTGTCGAGCTCGTACTCGGCGACCGACTGGACGCGGGCGTCTATCGAGGTGACGACGGACGCGCCGGGCTCGGCCGGGTCGTTCGCGGCCTGCCCGATGACCCTGCCGAGGTTGTCGACCTCGTAGCGGGTGACACCGGCCTTGCCGCGCAACTCCCGGTCGTACGTGCGCTCCAGGCCGGAGCGGCCGACCTGGTCGGAGCGGAGGTACGGCGACTCGGTGTCCTGGGCCTTGGTGATCTCCTCGTCCGTGACCGGGGAGAGGTAGCCGAGGACCTGGGCGGTGTTGGCGCCGCCGGGGGCCGCGTACCGGCGTACGGCGGTGGGTTCGGCGGTGATGCCGGGGAAGTCTTCGGCGCGCTCGCGGATCTGGAGCGCCTGCTGGGTGGTGGCCTCGTCGGTGACCGGGATCGGCTGGTAGGGCGAGCCGTTCCAGCAGGGCTGGGGGGTCTTCGCGTCGCAGAGCCGGACCTTGTCCTTGACGTCCTTCGGCTTCATGCCGAGGACGTCGGCGAGGCGGGTGAGGACGGCGTCCCCGTCGTCCTTCATCTTCAGCAGCTCGGTGCGGCTGGCGGAGACGACGAGGCGGGTCTCGTTGTCGGCCAGCGGCACACCGCGCGCGTCGAGGATGGCCCCCCGGACGGCGGGCTGGACGACCTGCTGGACGTGGTTGTTCTTGGCCTCGTCGGTGTACTCCTGGCCGTTGCGGATCTGGAGGTACCAGAGCCGGCCGCCGAGCGTCAGCAGGAGGGAGAAGACGAGGATCTGGATCACGACGAGGCGGATCTGGACGCGCTGGGTCCGGCCGGTCTCGGGAATGTTGCTCACGGTGCGCCCCCGTCGGTGGTGCTCGGGTGCTGGTCCGGCCTCACAGTCGCTTGACCCCCTTGATCCTTCCCGCGCGCGCGGCGCGATTGCGGGCGGCCCGGACCCGGAGTCCGCCGCGCTGGTTGCCGATCGTCAGGCCTGTGCCCGAGGAGAGCCAGCCGGCGGAGACGTCGCCACCGGCCGACTCGGAGACCGGGTCGTTCTCGGTGCGTCTGGCGAGCCCCATGATCAGCGGTACGACGAACGGCGCGAGCAGCAGGTCGTACACGGCGGCCGTGAACACCAGGCTGGTGAGGCCGACGTGTCGGGCCGCGGTGTCGCCGACCAGGGCGCCCACGAGCGCGTAGAGCAGAGTGGTGCCGACGGCTGCCACGACGACGAACGCCATGGGGCCGAAAGCCGACTTGAGCTGCCCGTTCTCCGGCCGGACCAGCCCCGCGAGGTAGCCGATGACGCAGAGCACCAGGGCGTAGCGCCCGGCGGCGTGGTCGGCGGGCGGGGCCAGGTCGGCGAGGAGACCCGCGCCGAAGCCGATCAGCGCACCGCTGACGTGCCCGTACACGAAGGCGAGTCCGAGGACGGTGAGCAGCAGCAGGTCGGGGACGGCTCCGGGGAGCTGGAGTCTGGCGAGTACGGAGACCTGGACCACGAGGGCGACCACGACGAGGGCGACGGAGAGCAGCGTCCGGTTCAAGCGCATGGGGATCAGCCCTACTCCTGGTCGTCTGCCTGGCCGTCTGGGTCGGCGGCAGCGTCTGTATCGGCGTTGGTGTTCGCGTCGGTGGCGGGCAGCGTGGCGACGTCGGTGGCACCGGCCGCCTGACCCGAGGCCGTCGCGCCGGGCGTCTGGTGGATGTTGCCGACGACCTTGCCGTTGCCGTCGACGAGGTCGCCGTTGGGCTGGACGGTCACGGTGACGGTCGGGGTGGGCTTCGGCTTTGTCGGCTTGGCGGGCTTCTTCGGCAGGACCGCGTCGCGCGGGTCCGTGCGCGGGGCCTCGACGACGATGCCGACGATGTCGAGCTTGGTGAAGCCGACGTACGGCTTGACGTAGACGGTACGGGTGAGGTCGCCGCCGGACGGGTCGACGCGGACGACCTCGCCGACCGGGACGCCGGGCACGAACGGCTTGTCCTTGCTGGAGCCGAAGGTGACGAGCCGGTCTCCCTTGGCCACCTTGGCCTTGCCGTTGAGGAACTGCACCGAGAGCGGGCTGTTGCCCTGGCCGGTGGCGAAGCCGAGTTCGTCGGTCGACTCCATCCGGGTCCCGACGGTGAAGTCCGGGTCGTTGGCGAGGAGCACGGTCGCCGTGTTCGGGCCGACGGTGGTGACGCGGCCGACGAGTCCTTCGCCGTTGAGCACGGTCATGTCGCGGGCGATGCCGTCCTTGGAGCCCGCGTCGATGGTGATCGTCCAGGAGAAGCCCTGGGCCGCTCCTATGGCGATGACCTGGGCGCCCTTGATGCCGTACTGACCGGCGTCGGCGTTCTTCAGGATCGCGTCGAGCTGGCGGACCCGGCTGTTGGTGCGGGCGTCGCTGCCGAGCTCCGTCTTGAGCGCCGCGTTCTCCTTCTCCAGGGCCGCGATCCGGTCGTGCCGGTCGCCGGAGTCCCGGACGGCGCCGATGGCGTTGCCCACCGGGTCCACCGCCGCCGCCACGCCGTTCTCGACAGGTCCGAAGACCGTCGCGGCGGCCTGCCGGGCGCCGTCCACCGGCGAGTCCTCGCCGCCGCGGATGTCCACCGTGATCAGTGCGAACGCGATGACGATCAGCAGCACCAGGAGCAGCCGGCTCTCTCGTGTGTCCCTCACGTGCGGCGGCCGTGCCTTCCTCGTAGGAATGTTCGTGCCTGTATATCAACGATCTGCCGTACGGGGCGGCAGCGCCCGCACGGCAGACCGAAGATGTGTCAACGAAAGGGGCGCGCCCCGGCTACCGCCGGGGCTGCGCGTCCAGGACCTGCTGGAGCGCCTCGAACTCCTCGACGCACTTGCCCGATCCGAGCGCCACCGAGTCCAGCGGGTCCTCGGCGATGTGGATCGGCATGCCCGTCTCGCGGCGCAGCCGCTCGTCCAGCCCGCGCAGCAGCGCACCACCGCCGGTGAGGACGATGCCGCGGTCCATCACGTCGCCGGAGAGCTCGGGCGGGCACTTGTCGAGCGTGGTCTTCACGGCGTCGACGATCGCGTTGACCGGCTCCTCGATGGCCTTGCGGACCTCGGCGGCCGAGATGACGACGGTCTTGGGCAGTCCGGAGACGAGGTCACGGCCGCGGATCTCGGTGTGCTCGTCCTTGTCCATGTCGTACGCGGAACCGATCGTGATCTTGATCTGTTCGGCGGTGCGCTCACCGAGGAGGAGGGAGTACTCCTTCTTGATGTGCTGGATGATCGCGTTGTCCAGTTCGTCGCCGGCGACCCGGATCGACTGGGCAGTGACGATTCCGCCGAGGGAGATCACCGCGACCTCGGTGGTGCCGCCGCCGATGTCGACGACCATGTTGCCGGTGGCCTCGTGCACGGGGAGGCCGGAGCCGATGGCCGCCGCCATGGGCTCCTCGATGATGTGCACCTGGCGGGCACCTGCCTGCGTCGACGCCTCGATGACGGCGCGGCGCTCGACCCCCGTGATGCCGGAGGGCACGCAGACGACGACCCGCGGGCGGGCCAGGTAGCGGCGCTTGTGGATCTTGAGGATGAAGTAGCGGAGCATCCGCTCGGTGATCTCGAAGTCGGCGATGACGCCGTCCTTCAGCGGCCGTACGGCAACGATGTTGCCCGGCGTACGGCCGATCATCTTCTTGGCCTCGGAGCCGACCGCGAGGATGCCGCCGGTGTTGGTGTTGATGGCCACGACGGACGGCTCGTTCAGGACGATGCCGCGCCCCCTGACGTACACCAGCGTGTTGGCAGTCCCGAGGTCGATAGCCATGTCACGACCGATGAACGACATTGATTCCCCTTGTTCCCCATGAGGATGCGGCGGTGCCTTCCCGAAGAAAGCATGATGGCTGGATCTGGTCGGCGAATCCGGCGCGCTGCGGGTGTGGAAGCTTCCATCGTAGTGCCGGGTGCACGGACACAGCGCGAGGGGCATTCGCCTTACCGGGTGGAACGACTACGCGCTCCACCTATGGTGACGTTACGTCGGTGGGATGCGTTCCCGCGATCGGACCACGTATACCGAAGGGCGACCGAATTAATTCGGTCGCCCCGGGTCAGCAGCGCTGTTTGGCCGATCAACCGTCAGGACAGACCCGGAAAGAAAAGCTTCAGCTCGCGCTCAGCGGACTCCTCGGAGTCCGAGGCGTGGATGAGGTTCTCGCGGGTGATCGTCCCGAAGTCGCCGCGGACGGAGCCGGGCGCGGCGGCGATCGGGTCGGTCGGGCCGGCCAGCGCGCGGACGCCCTCGATGACCCGCTCGCCCTCGGCGACCAGGGCCACGACGGGGCCGGAGGCCATGAACTCCACGAGCGGCTCGTAGAACGGGCGGCCCTTGTGCTCGCCGTAGTGGGCTTCCAGCGTGTCCCCGTCGAGCGTGCGCATCTCCAGGGCCGTGATCCGCCAGCCCGCCTTGCGCTCGATGCGGCCGACGATCTCACCGATCAGCCCACGCCGGACCGCGTCCGGCTTGAGGAGAACGAGGGTGCGCTGGGTCATGTGGAGCGGCTCCTTGCGAGTGACGGGGTGCGGGAGAGCGAGATTACAGGGGCTGGTCCGAGCCCCGACGGGTGGGGTTGCACGGCGTCGGGCTCAGGGTGACGCGGTGCGGCCCGGAAGGTCAGCCGGCCGCCGGAGCGGTCGGGGAGTCGGCCTCCATGGCCGCCCAGCGGGCCTTCGCCTCGTCGATCTTCCGGCCGTAGTGCACCGACGCCCACCACAGGGCGGCGAAGGCGACGCCGAGGAAGTACATCACCGGAACGAAGACGCCGCTCACCACGAGTGCGATCTGGAGCGCCCAGCCCAGCACGACACCGCCGGGTCGGCCCAGCATGCCGCAGAGCAGTACGGAGAGCAGCATGCCGATGCCGCACACGGTCCAGACGGTCCCGGCCGTCAGGTCGTCGGACTTCATCGCGACGAGTCCGGCGAAGCCGATCACGAAGAACTCGCCGATCAGTGTCGACGCGCAGAGCGTACGCACAGGGTCAGCCCCTTCCCAGAAGCAGCCGGGCCTCGCCGACCGTGATCACGGATCCGGTCACCAGTACGCCGGCGCCCGCGTATTCGTCCTCTTCCTCGGCGAGGGTGATCGCCGCTTCCAGGGCGTCGTCGAGCCGGGGCTCCACCTGGACGCGCTCGTCGCCGAAGACCTCGACGGCGACGGCGGCCAGGGCGTCCGCGTCCATCGCTCGGGCGCTGGAGTTCTGGGTGACGACGATCTCGGCGAAGATCGGCTCGAAGGCTTCGAGGAGCCCGCGCACGTCCTTGTCGTCACTGGCGCCGACGACGCCGATGAGCCGGGAGAAGCTGAAGGCCTCGGTGAGGCCCTCGGCGCTGGCACGGGCACCGGCCGGGTTGTGGGCGGCGTCCAGGACGACGGTCGGGCTGGAGCGCACGACCTCCAGGCGACCCGGCGAGCGGACCGAGGCGAAGGCCGTGCGGATGGCGTCGATGTCGAGCGAGCGGGTCTGCTCACCGCCGATACCGAAGAACGCCTCCACCGCGGCGAGCGCCACCGCGGCGTTGTGCGCCTGGTGGGCGCCGTACAGCGGAAGGAAGACGTCGGTGTACTCGGAGGCCGGGCCACCGAGTCCGCGGAGCGTCAGCAGCTGGCCGCCGACAGCGATCTCGCGGGAGACGACTCCGAATTCCATGCCCTCGCGGGCCACCGTCGCGTCGACCTCGACGGCCTTCTTGAGCATCACCTGGGCGGCGTCCACCGGCTGCTGGGCCAGTACGACCGTCGCGCCCTGCTTGATGATCCCGGACTTCTCCCCGGCGATCTCGGCGGGGGTGTTTCCGAGCCGGTCGGTGTGGTCGAGCGAGATGGGGGTGACGACGGCGACGCTCGCGTCGATCACGTTGGTGGCGTCCCAGGTGCCGCCCATGCCGACCTCGATCACGGCGACGTCGACCGGCGCGTCGGCGAAGGCCGCGTACGCCATGCCCGTCAGCACCTCGAAGAAGGAGAGGCGGTACGGCTGCTGGGCGTCGACCATCTCGACGTACGGCTTGATGTCCTGGTACGTCTCGACGAACCGCTCGGGGGCGATCGGCGAACCGTCCAGGCTGATCCGCTCGGTGATCGACTGCACGTGCGGCGAGGTGTAGCGGCCGGTGCGCAGGTCGAAGGCGTTGAGCAGGGCCTCGATCATGCGGGCCGTGCTGGTCTTGCCGTTCGTCCCGGTGATGTGGATGGAGGGGTACGCGCGCTGGGGCTCGCCGAGCACGTCCATCAGGGCGGCGATCCGGGTGACGGAGGGTTCGAGCTTGGTCTCACCCCAGCGTCCGGCCAGCTCCTGTTCCACGGCGCGCAGCGCCTTGGCGGTCTCGGGGTCCTCGGGCGTGGCCGGGGGCGCCTCGGACACCGGCGGCCCGGACTGGGTGCGCAGGGTGCGGCTCCCGGCCTCGATCACCGCCAGGTCGGGGTCGCGCTGGGTTGCTTCGTCCACGATCTCCGCGAAGGTGTCGTCGGACTCTGACGCGTCGTGCCGGTCTGAAGGGCGGGGCTCACTCACGGGCCCCAGTCTACGGATCGCCGCGGACATCGCGCGCAGCGCCCGCGTCGGGCGGCCCGGGAAGGGAACGGCGAGGCCCCCGCACCCCGGTCGTGGGG
>NZ_JBHWZJ010000282.1:0-9261 GCF_042728415.1 Streptomyces sp. NPDC060198
GTGCATCACTCAACGGACGGCGCCCGCCGTCCATTTCGGCGCCCCGTACTGGTAGGCACCCAGGCTCGGCGTCGCGTCCGTCGAGCCGTCGTTGATGCCCGGCAGGGCGATCGCCTGCCCGCGGGCGGGGGAGTCGGCGGTCAGCCGGAAGTCGTGCCCGGCCGCGTCGACGAAGAGCGGATCCGTCTCGGCGGGGAGGTTGTTCGAGAGCACGAGTCCGCCGTCGGTGGCCCCGGTCAGACCGCGGATGGCGCCGACGTTGTTGTAGATCTTCGTCCCGGTGGACTGCCCCGGCTCCTTGACGTAGAACAGGGTCATTCCGCCGGTGTTGTTGTACACGCCGTTGTCGTGCGAGCCGGTGCCCAGACCGTTCAGCATCACGGTTCCCTCCCGGTTGCCCCAGCCCACGTTGTTCGCGATCACCAGGTCGCTCTGCCCGTTGTCGGCGTAGACACCCGAGATCCCGAAGGTGGTGAGCGTGGTGGCCGGCTCCGGATCGTGCAGCACGTTGTGGTCGATGGACGTCCCCATCATGTAGGCACTGCAGCAGGTGTAGATCGCGGCGACGTCCAGGCTGAGCCGGGCGTACCCCGAGATGTCGTTGTACGCGATCAGGTCCTTGCCCGGGGTGAGGCCCTCCACCGTGTTCCACTGGAGGTTGATGCCGCTGCGGCCGACCCGGCTGATCGTGTTGTGCGTGACCGTCTGGCTGTTGCCCTGCACGGCGACGCCCGCCGCGTACGTCCCCATGTAGTCGACGTCGTGGATGACGTTGTTCGTGGCGGTGTTGTTCTGTCCGCGCAGCGCGATGCCGTTGCCCGCGCTCAGCGACAGGTCACTGTTGACGATGGTGTTGTACGTGCCGTCGAGGACGATGCCCGTGTCGCCGACGCCGCGCGTCACCGTGCTGCCGCAGTCCGTCGCGCCGCGCGTGATGTCGGTGTAGTGCGACAGATACGTACCGTTGATCCCGTCCAGCGTCACGCCCGTGCTGGTCGGCCCCGTCCTGATGGTGGCGGCGAACAGCCCGACGTCCGCCACCGTGGTGTGGCTCGCGGCCGTCAGGTCGAAGGCGAGCGCGCGGGACCTCGCCTCGACGGCGTGCGTGGCGGGGTCGTCCTCGCTGTAGAGGTACAGACGCTTCGCGGAGGGATCGTAGAACCACTCGCCGGGCCGGGAGAGTTCACCGATCTTCCCGGCGAGGGCGTACCGCGTTTCACCGGGTACGACCTTGTGCACGCACGGGGGCGCCACGTCGAGCGTCACCGAGCCGACGGCGGAGCTCTGCACCGTGCCGGTCGCCGAGATGTACCAGTAGCCGGTCAGGGCCCGCGCGCCGTCCCAGTACCCGGCAGGCCGGGTCAGCGCCGTGTCCACGATGGTCGCCTCCGCGCTCCCGGCGCCCGCGTACTCCAGCGTGGGGTCGAGCAGGTCGAGCCCCGGGTAGGGCCACTGCGCCTCGACTCCCGCCTTCTTGTCGGTGAAGACCTGCACGGTCGTCACGTCGGAACCCAGGTCGACGGAGGTGCTGTAGACGTGCCCTGCCGCCACGGCGTCGCTGAACGCCGAGTCCTGGGCGTACGGATCAGTCGCGGCGATCTCCGTGACGTCCGCGCCGGTGACGGGCGAGAAGCCCTGCACCGGTACGGTCCCGCTCAGCGTCACCGTCGCACCCGGCGCAGCCCGGTAGGTGATCGGCAGGGCGGCGGTGCCCGATCGCGCCGGTACGACGGTCTCGGCGTACGTGCCGGACTGGATCAGGCAGGTGTCTCCGGGCCCCATGACGTCGGCGCACCGCTGGATGTGCTGGAACGCCTGGCCCGGGGTGGTGCCCTGGTGGGAGTCCAGGCCCGACGGACCGACGTGGTAGACCGTGCCCGTCAGGGGCCTGTGCGGGTGCGGGTGCGCGCCGGCCGGAACGGCGGCCGCCACCACGGAGAGCGAAGCGAGCAGGGCGGCTGCGGACCACGGACCCGTACGGGGGCGTGGCCACCATCTCCTCGACACTGGATGGTCCTTTCGTTGCCGGATGGGCCTTCGGAGGGGTCCTCCGAAGGAATCGATCCGCCCGGTCATCCCTTCACCGCGCCCACCGTCAGACCGCTGATGATGTGGCGCTGCATGTAGATGAAGAAGATGATCACGGGCGCGACGGCGAGCAGAAGGTTGGGGAACACCTTCGTCAGATCGGTGGAGTACTGGCTGATGCCCGCGTAGATCGCCGTGGTCACCGTGTAGTGACCGGACGACGGGCTGAGCAGGATCTGGGGCGAGATGAAGTCGTTCCAGATCCCGATGGAGTTGAGGATCAGGACGGTGACGACCGCCGGACGCATCAGCGGGAAGATGATGGTCCAGAACGTCCGGTAGCGGCCCGCGCCGTCGATCGTCGCGGCATGGTCGATGTCCACCGGAATCGCGCGGATGAAGCCCACGAACAGGAAGATGCTGACCGGCAGCGTCGAGGCCACGTCGTGCGCGATCAGACCGGTCACGGTGTTGGCGAGACCGATCTCGCGCAGTACGTAGATCACCGGGATGATCACGGCCGCGCCGGGGATGAAGGTGCCGGCCAGGAAGTAGAGCAGCACCAGCTGCGTCCGCTTCTTCAGGCTGCGCGCGATCGCGTACGCCGCCGGGCCCGCCAGCGCGATGCACAGGACGTCCACGGTGACGACGAGGAACAGGGTGAAGCCGTAGCCGCCGATGACGTTGTACTGCGGATTACTGATGGCTTCGGACATGTGCTCGAAGGTCAGTCCGCCGAGGGGGATCGAGAACGGGCTGTCGAGGATGTCCGCCTGCGATTTGAAGGCGTTCACGACGAGCAGGTACACCGGCACGATCATGACGACGAACAGCAGGCCGAGGAGCATCCGGCGCAGGGGTGAGCGGGATTCTTGCCGTTCCGCCGGAGAGATCTCCGGGGCCGGAACCGGTGCGGTCCGCGGGGTGCGGCGGATGCTTGGTTCGGTGACGACCACCATCGGCTCCTAACCGGTCGCAGCTTGGTCTTGGCGGTTGCGCAGCGCGGTCACGACGAGGGCGAGCACGGCGGAGACGATCATCAGGAAGACCGCTTGGGCCGTCGCGTAACCGACCTTGGTGCCCTCGAAGGACCGGGCGAGAATGAGATAGGTGAAGGTCTGGGTGGAACCCGCCGGTCCGCCGCCGGTGAGGCTGACCACGATGTCGTAGGCCCTGAGCAGGCCGACCAGGTTCAGTACGGTCGCCACGGTGACCACGGGCGCGATCATGGGGATCACGATGCGCAGGTTGATCTGCCGCCTGCCGGCGCCGTCGATCGCCGCAGCCTCCAGGAGCTCGGCCGGGACGGTCTGCAGGGCGGCCACGAACAGGACGACGTTGAAGCCGAATCCGGCCCACACGATGACACCGATCAGGGTGTACAGCGCGAACCGCTCGTCGAAGAGAAAGCCGATCGGCTCCAGGCCGAACTTGGCGAGGGTGTTGTTCACGGCTCCGTTCGTGCCCAGGATCGCCGCCCACAGATAGCCCAGGACCAACGCGCTGATCACGTGCGGGAAGTAGGCGACGGCGCGGAAGAAGGAGTTCGCACGGGACCGGCCCTTGAGGATCAGCGCGTACACCAGGCCCGCGCCGACCATCAGGACGGTGCCGATCACGGTGATCACCGCGGTCACGTACCAGGCGTCCGTCGAACTCGGGTCGTCGAAGAGGTGCTTGTAGTTCTCCCAGCCGATGAGCTTCGCGGTGGAGAAGCCGTCCCAGTCGGTGAAGCTGAGGTAGACCGCCACGCCCACGGGCACGATCGTCAGCACGGTGTAGAGAAGTACGGCCGGGCCCATCATGCCCAGCGTGACGGCCGCCTCGCGGAACCGGGCCCGCCCGCGGCCGGAGCCGGAGCCTGCGTCGGTGGGTGTGGGCGCGGCGACGCTGTGCAGCCGGTGGGGCTTCAGTTCTGCGAGTTCCACCACTTGTCCAATCCGCGCGCGGCATCCTTCGCGGAGGTGCCCGTGTACAGGGACTGGATCTGCGTGTTGAGTTCGTCGCTGAACCCGGCGACCGGCTGGTTCTCACCGGACTTCACGAGGACCGACGGCGTCGTGTCGAGGATCTTCTGCACCTCGGTGCCGAGGCTGGACATCGGGTAAGCGAAGCCCGTGCGCATGTTGCCGTCGGCGGCGAGCTGGCTCCGGATCGCTTCCTCGTCCGTGACGAGCCACTTCACGAACTCGATCGCCTCGGCCTTGTGGTGCGACTGGTCGACCACGGTGTAGGGGTTCGAGACGTTGCCGAACTGGCCGGACGGGTAGGCGCCGTCGGTCGGCATCGTGAATACCCCGATCTCGTCGCTCTTCTTCGCCGCGTCCGCCGCGGGCACGAAGAAGGAACCCATCATGTACATCGCCGACTTGCCGTCGAGGAACGCCGTCTGCCCGTCGGTGTACGTCAGTCCCAGCGCGCTCTTCTCCAGGTACCCCTTGTCGATCCACTGCTCGTAGCGCTTCAGGTAGGGCACGTAGCCGCTGTCGGCGAAGGAGACCTCGCCGGCGTTGCGCTGCTTGATCCACTGCGGGTTCCCGGTGAGCACACCGGCGTCGGCCATCATCGAGAACTGCCCGCCCGTCACCCACTGGCCGGCGGTCTGCAGGGGCTTGTGACCCGCGTCCTTCAGACTGCCCATGGCGGCGGTGAACTGATCCAGCGTCCGGATCCGCGAGGCGTCCACGCCGGCCTCGGCGAAGGCCGCCTTGTTGTAGAAGACCAGCGACTGGATCTGCTCGCCCACGCCCACCATGTACGTCTTGCCGCCGACGGCGTACTGGTCGGCCAGCGGTGTGTCCTTCGTCCACGCCTGGTCTGACAGATCCGCGAAGAGCTTTGCGGTGTCGGGGGACGGGACGATCTGCTGGGCGATGTCCGGCGGATCGCCGGCCGCGAGGTCCTGGGTGAGCTTGGCGTTGGCCGAGACCGTTCCTGTCAGTTCCAGCTTCACGTGCACGCCGGGATGGCTCTTCTCGTACGTGGCGAAGAGGCCCTTCCAGTACTGCTCCGTCAGGTTCGGGGAGATGTTGACGATGATGCGGAGAGTCGTGCCCTCCGCGGCCTCGTCGGACCCGCTCCCTCCGCAGGCGACGGCGGATGCCATCACGAGCGGAGCCACGGCGAGTGCGGAGGCTCGGTGCCACATGGTTCTCATCGGACACGCTCCATTGCGTAGTCATGAATGATCGACGGCTGACGTGCAGCGCGGGCGGTCATGGGAGTTCGGCAGGAAGAGGGGTGGGGTGCCGCGTCCGGACAGTGCGGTCGGCTCCCGGTAGGCAATTGCGATAATCGCCTATCGATTGTTGATGCTATGGGCGGCATCCCGCATGTTCAAGGGTGCTGCCGAAACCGCTTGCTCCCGTTCCCGCGCCGCCCGGCCTCGTGCACGTGGCCTCGTACTTCCGCCCGCGTGCACGAGGCCGCTCATACGGTCGACTCGACCGGCTCCAGGAAGAGTTCGATCACCGGCAGCAGCACGTCGGGTCGTGCGGTGGGCAGTTTCAGGGTCAGCGTGCCCGGGGGCTGGCTCGGCGGCGCCAGGTTGTTGTGCTCGTGGCGGGCTCCGTCGACCTCGTGGAAGGTGATCTCCGATCCGTCGTGCAGCAGTTGGGCATAGCGCACCCGCCCGGCCAGACCGGGGAGGTGGACGTGCCCGAACGGCCAGGCGAGCAGATGCAGATACAGCCGGTCGCCGGCCTGCGTGTACAGGGCGTTCGCCGGCGGCGGGAAGGCGGAAGGTCCCGCACCGTGCACCGCGCGGGCATGTCCGGCGCTCCACTCCGCGATGGCCCGCAGGGTGTCGCGGGCCCGCGGGTCGAGCGAACCCCGCCCGGTGGGGCCGACGTTGAGGATCAGGTTGCCGCCGCAGGAGACGGACTGGACCAGCATCCGGACCAACTGGGACGGGTCCTTGTAGTCGTGGTTGTCGCGGTCGTAGCCCCAGGACCCGTTGAGCGTCTGGCACGCCTCCCACCGCACCGGTGCGCCGTCGCGTTCCAGCGGCCGGTCGGGCTGGTACTGCTCGGGTGTCACGTAGTCGCCGGGTATGCCCAGCCGGTCGTTCACGAGGATGCCGGGCCGCAGCTCACGGACCGTCTCCATCAGCTCCTTCGCCCCCCACTGCTCCGGCCCCATGCCCGGGTACGTGAAGTCGAAGAAGAGCAGGTCGATCTCCCCGTAGCCGGTCAGCAGCTCGGTGATCTGGCCCCGCATGTACGACCGGTAGCCCGCCAGGTCCTCCGTCGTCCGGGCGTCCCGCGAGCCGCGCAGCGGATGGTGCTCGTCGACCGGGAAGCCGGGGTGGTGCCAGTCGAGGAGCGAGTAGTAGAGGCCGACCCGCAGCCCCTCGGCGCGCATCGCCTCCACGAACTCCGCGACCAGGTCCCGACCGGCAGCCCGCACCGAGGTGTAGTCGGTCAGGGACGAGTCGAAGAGGCAGAACCCGTCGTGGTGCTTGGCGGTGAGTACCGCATAGCGCATCCCCGCCTCCCGCGCCTCGCGGGCGAGTTGGCGCGCGTCGAACAGGTCGGGGTCGAACCGTTCGAGGTAACGGTCGTACGTGGCCTGGGACATGGTCTCCCGGCTGCGTACCCATTCGTGGCGCGCGGCGAGGCTGTACAGGCCGAAGTGGACGAACAGCCCGAAGCGCGCGGTCTCGAACCAGCCGCCGGACTCAGTGGTCACGTAAGGCTCCTGACGGATTGACATCACTAATCGATAGGAGGTTATCTACCATCGATAGGCGATGATGTCACTGGTGTTGCGTGCGACGAGCGCGCGGAGAGGCACGTGAATGAAGCCGAGCAGCAGTCAGGGAACGGCCGCGACGGGGGAGACCCCGGTCTACGAGTCGATGCGGGCGCCGGTCCACACCGCGTCCTTCCGGAGACCGACACGGCGGATGGTGGAGGCGCTCGACGAAGTGAGTGCGGCGACCGCCTGCGCGAAGCTGCACCAGATGGGCATCACCCGGACCTTCATCGACGGACCCGTGCCGCTGCACCGGGAGCCGGACGTCAAGGTCACCGGAGGTGCGGTGACCCTGCAGTTCCTCCCGCAGCGCGAGGACGTCTTCAACGGCGCCGAACAGGAGGACATCGAGCGCAAGACCCCGCTGTGGGGAGTGCTGGAGTCGATCAGGCCCGGCGACGTGCTGGTGATCGCGGCGCAGGGGAGCCACTTCACCGGCTGTCTGGGTGACATGCTGGTGCGCTACTTCAAGCTGCGCGGCGGCGCCGGGATCGTCGTGGACGGGCGGGTGCGGGACGCGGCTCGTATCCGGGCTCTCGGCGTGCCGGTCTGGTGCACCGGTGTCACCCCGCACTACGCCTCGCAGACGGAGCTCTTCCCCTCCGCGTTCAACGTGCCGGTCGGTGTCGGCGGAACGCTGGTCACGCCGGGGGACCTGATCGTGGCGGACGAGGACGGCGCCGTGGTCGTTCCGCAGGACCGGGCGGTCCCGCTGGCCGAGGACGCGCTTCTGCACCAGGACCGCGAGGCGTTCGCACGCCACCGCCTCGACGAGGGCGGCCTGCTCTCCGACTACTACCCGCTCACCGGCGCGGGACTGGACGAGTACCTGGCGAGCAGGCCGGCGACCTGAGCGCCCGTGCCATCCGCGCGGGGGCGGTCCGGTCCCTCGTACGGATGGCACGGGCGGCACGGTCCTACCTCAACGGATCCCGTAGTAGAGCGAGTTGTGCGCGGTGTCCGGAAGGTAGAGCACGTCGTGACCGTCCGAGTCGCGCCGCACCGCGAGCCGGTCCGCGCTCACCCCGGGAGCGGCCGACTGCGCGGTCCACGCCCCGTCCGCCGACTGCGTCGCGGAGAAGACCCGGTCGGTGCCCGAGGTGGTCACGTAGTAGACCCGCTTGGTGTCCGTCGCGTCCCAGGTGATGCCGAGGGCTGCCGCGGTCTGACCACCGGCGTACACGGTCTTGTCGACCCACCCGGTGCCGCTCGGATAGGCGTAGTACACGCGGAAGTTGCCGCCGCTGTCGGCCGAGCGGTAGCGGTAGGCGACCTTCGGCGTGGAGCCGTCGAGGGTGAGCTTGGCGCTCTGCACCGCAGGGCCGGTGTAGGCGTTGTCGATGCTCCACTCCTCGCCCGCGGTGAGGTCCTGGATCACGTCGGAGGTGGCCGGCGTGACCGGGGTGGTCGCGGTCGCGCCGGTGCTGTCCGCGAAGGCACCGGTCGACGGGTCGTAGGTCAGGTACGAGAGCTGGTGGCGGAAGGCGGTCGCCGGTGCCTTCGCCCACTCCCAGAGGATGTGCACCCGGCCGGAGGCGTCCACCGTGATGTCGTCGGGGTACACGGAGCGGTTCAGCGCACCGGCGAAGGTCGCGACCGTGCTCCAGCGGGCGGCGGCGTTGTCCCAGCGGTAGAGCTTGCCGGGGCGCTGGTCGGAGCCGGCACCGACGCGGGCCGCCAGATACAGGTCGCCGTTCGGCGCGGTGGTGACGACCGGATAGGTGATGCCGACGCCTTGGTCGGGCAGCTCGGACGCGTGGTCGGTGACGTCCCCGCCGGGGGCCTCGGTGCGGTAGTAGCGCCAGGCGTTGGCGTGCATGGAGGTGAAGACGTGCAGGCGGCCGCTGCCGTCGCGGGCGATGGAGGGCTGGTTGTGCCCGTTGTCGTCGGCGAACTCGGCCTGCTGCCCGTCGCCGTTCAGCAACGGCAGCCGGCTCCACACCCCGTCCGGGTCGCGCCGTGCGATGGCGGGCCGGTGCGTCGCGGCCGTCGAGCCCGGCTCGTTGAAGGCGAAGTAGGTGTACTGGCCGCGGCCCTTGTACGTGGCGGCCGGCGTCCACCAGGCGGCCTGGTTCGACGAGTCCATCGCGTAGGGGACCTTCTCGATCACCGTCGCCGCGGCTGCCGTGCTCTGCGCGGGGTCGGCCGCCCCGGCGGCCGGGACGGCCAGCAGGAGGGCGGCCAGGGCGGTGGCCGAGGCGGTGTACGTGCGTGCCGTGGGACGTCGCATGATGAGCTCCTTTGCTCGTTCGCGGGTGCGGGCGTGGAGAAGACGCGGGCGGCGGTCCGAGGGCCGGCCGGCGCGGTCGTCGTGCGGGGTGGGGCGGGGCCCGGCGGCGCGTGCGGCGTTCGCCGGGCCCGGACCGCGGTGTCGTGGCCTCAGCGCTTGATGAGCGCGGCGGCCTCCTCGCCGGCCTGCTTCATCGCGTCCTTCGGCTTCGTCTTGCCGACGAGCACGGCCTGCACCTGCTTGGCTAC
>NZ_JBHWZJ010000283.1:0-9169 GCF_042728415.1 Streptomyces sp. NPDC060198
GTCCGGCGGACCGTCCACCGGCCTGCGGTCCCCTGGACCGTCCACCGGCCTGCGGTCCCCTGGACCGTCCACCGGCCTGCGGTCCCCTGGACCGCTCACCGGCCGGCCGCCTCCCGTCGCGGCACCGTCAGGACCCGGTGGGCCCCCGCGGTGAGCGTGATCCAGGACGCCGCGCCCGGCTCCGCCGCACCCTCCGGGGCACCGGGCGGCGGGCCCGTACGCAGCTCTACCCTGACATCGCGTGCCGGACGGAGCGCGGCGGTGACCTCGTCCGGGGTCCAGGTGAGGTCGAGAGCCGCCCCGAACCGGGTGCGGACGCCCCGGAGCGAGCCTCGCGGGTACGCGGCAGGGAGCGCGGGCAGCAGGACCAGGCGGCCCGGCGTGGACTGGACCAGCATCTCCAGCACGACGGCCGGCAACGCGTGGGCGGCGTCCGCGTTGTAGACGTCGCGGGCCGGGTAGTGCGCGCTCATCAGCGAGTCGTGGAAGAAGTCCCCGGTCAGCACCGACGCCAGCGACGAGGACACCCGCGAGCGGTCCCGCAGCCGCGCCGCGACCAACGCGTGGTGCAGATGGCCGTGGGCCGAGTCGTTCTCCGAACCCCGCAGCGCCAGCGCGCGGTGAGCGGCGCCGGCCAGTCGGGGGGTGTCGTACGGGTTGATCTCGTCGAGCGGCCACACCGGGTAGAGGTGGCTGAGATGGCGATGGTCGTACGTCTCGCGCAGTCCGGGCCACGCCCACTCCGCCAGCGCACCGTCCTCGTTGACCAGGTAGCGCGGCAGCCGTCCGGCGAGACTCCGCCAGTGGCCCGCGTCCGGATGTCCGGGGGCGAGGTCCGCCGCCGCGGTGAGGGCGTGACGGGCCGCCGCGATGTCCATCGTGGCGTTGACGGTGCCCCAACTCGCGTTCCGGGGACGGTTCTCCGGTGAGTACGAGGGGACGATCGCCACACTCCCGTCCGGACCCTTACGGGTGAGGAAGTCCGTGTAGAAATCGGCGACTTCGACACAGGCCGAGACCAGTGACTCCGCAACCTTCCCGGTGGCCGCCGCGTGATCGAGCAGGGGTTGCAGCAGCCAGTCGGCGCCTGCCGTCCACAGGTGCAGCGGATAGGCCCGCTGGAAGTGGCGGGTGTGGCCCGACTCGCCGTCCGAATGGGAGGGAGCGACGATGCCCCGGGTGCCGAAGAGCGCCCGGGCGTTGTCCCTCCAGTGTTCCAACTGGCCTTCGATCAGGCGGGCGTGGGCTTCGAGCACCTCGGGCAGATCCGCCGCGGCGGCCGAGGCCACCTGGAGGTTGAGGTTGGCGTTGGTGGTGAAGGCCCCCGACCATGCGGTGTCCCAGTCGCCCGTCCACAACCCGGTCAGCCGCGGTGGCAGCAGCCCCGACGCGGAGAGAAGATGGTAGCGGCCCGCCGCGAACAACCGCTCCAGCAGAGCGGGGCTGTCCGGGTGACGCAGCAGTTCACTGCCCGGGAGATCCTGGCGGGCCGGGTCCTCGTCGTGCAGGGAGAGCGCGCTACGGTCGAACGCAGCTCGGTGCAACGGTATGTGACGGCCCAGCAGCTCAGCATATTCGGTGTCCGGCAGGGCTGCCCACTCGGCTTCGAGGTCGGGGTCGCCGAGTCCACGGCGTACCCGGGTGAGCAGCAGCAAGCTCCGGGCGCCCGTGACGCGGACGCCGTCGCCGTCCACCGAGACGGTGCCGCCCTCGGCGTGCAGCGTCGTCACGCCGATGCAGGACAGTTCGCCGTCCGGGTAGCGCAGGCGCAGTGCGAGGCGGGCGCCCTGCGGTGTGAGAACCGTCGAGCGGCCGACGGCCAGACCCGCCGGAGCGCCGGGCAGGGCCGGGTCGAGCGAGACCTCGACGTCCGGCGCCAAGCCGGTGATGTGCTGTGCGACCACGTCGTCGGCCCGCGACACGAACACCTGGCTGCGCCAGCGGCCCGAGGAGGCGGTGATCTCGCCGGAGGTGAAGTCCACCTCGCGGCGGTAGGGCGACGATTCGGGTCCGGCCTGGGGAGCGGAGTCCGCCGGGTCCTGGGGCGAGAGGCCGTCCGTCCCGGAACGCCGCACCCGGGTCTGGAATGCCGGATGGAACGGCTGGACCCACACCAGCGGCCGGCCCGCGCCGAAGCGTTCGGCCGCCTGGGTGTCCCCGGCGAGCAACGCGGTCTGGAGCGTGCCGAGTTCCTCGGACAGCTCGGGCGGGCGCAGGTGCTCGCTGCCGTTGGGCCGGACGAGGGTGTGGTGGTTGACGATCACCCGGTCGTCGGCCGGGTCGCCGTACACCATCGCCCCGTGGTGACCGTTTCCGCTGAGGAAGGCGTCCTCCCAGCGGGCGGCGGGCCGGGGCTCCCAGGTGCCCCGGCTCATGCCGCGCCGACCGGCTTCGGAGCCGCCGCGCCGACCGGCTCGTAGCCATCCGCGCCGACCGTCTTGAGGGCCGCCACGCCGTAACGCCCCAACTCCACGGCCCCGTCCGTCTTCGCGCCACTGAGCACGTCGACGTGACTTCCCGGAAGTTCCACGGTCGCCGTGCCCTGCCCGTGGTGGAAGAGGAAGAGCAACTCGCCCCGGCGTACCGCCTCCACACCCTCCGGCAGTCCGGCCACCACTGGCCGGACGCCCGCCTCGCCGGCCACCCGCCCGAGCAGCTCGCGCAGGGCCGCGGGTTCCGGCAGCGTCGAGACGTACCAGGCGGCGCCTTTGCGGAGCACGGCGGGCAGCCCGTCCAGTTCGCCGCCCCGGTAGGCGGCGACGGTCTCGCCGGTGCCGTCCGCCTCCAGCTCCTCCGACCACAGCAGACCACGGAAGCTGTCGCAGTCGACGCCCACTTCCGGCTCGACGGGCCACCATTCGTGGAGCGTGCGGATCGAGAAGAGCGCACGCAGGCGTGCGTCCATCCCGCCCGGCCGGATGCGGTCGTCCACGTCGGCGACCCCGGTGAAGAACCCGCTGACCAGGGTGCCGCCGCCCGCCACGTACGCGACCAGGTTGTCGACGGCCGCGTCGCTCAGGAGATAGAGCTGCGGCACCACGACCATCCGGTAGCCGCTCAGGTCGGCCTCGGGGCGGGCGAAATCGGTCGCCGTGCCGTTCTCCCAGAGGGCCCGGTGCCAGGCTTGTACGATCGCGGGGTAGTCCAGGTGTGCGGAGGGGCGGCCCTCCTGTGCGCTGCCCCACCAGGCGTCCCAGTCGTGCAGTACCGCGACGTCGGCAACGGTGTGTGCGCCGCTCACCTCCGGTGCGAGGGTGGCCAGTTCGGCGCCGATGCGGGTGATCTCCTGGAAGGCGCGGCCCTCGGGGCCGGCGTGCGACACCATCCCGGAGTGGAACTTCTCCGAGCCCTGCCGGGACTGGCGCCACTGGAAGTAGCAGACGGCGTCCGCGCCCCGGGCCACCGACTGGAGGGACCAGAGCCGGTTGAGTCCCCGGGGCTTCGGGTGGTTCACCGGGCGCCAGTTGACCGCGCTCGCGGCCTGCTCCATCAGCATCCACGGCCCCCGGGCCTGCGAGCGCGTCATGTCGGCGAGCATCGCGTTGTACTGCCCCGCTCCCGGGTCCGCCGGATCCGGGTAGACGTCCACCGAGACGACGTCCTCCTGCCCGGCCCACGCCCAAGCGTCCTGACCCGACCACAGCGGCATGAAGTTGGACGTCACCGGGACGTCGGGGGAGTGGCGGCGCACGATGTCCCGCTCGGCGGTGTAGCACTCCATCAGGGCGTCGGAGGTGAACCGCTTGAAGTCGAGCACCTGCGTGGGGTTGCGCGTGTACTGGGCCTTGCGGGGCGGCAGGATCTCGGCCCAGGTGTCGTACCGCTGGCTCCAGAAGGCCGTCCCCCACGCATCGTTGACCGCTTCGAGGGTGCCGTACCGGTCGGCGAGCCAGCGGCGGAAGTGCGCCGCCGTCTCGTCGCAGTAGCAGTGCGTGCAGTACTCGTTGTTGATGTGCCACACGGTCAGCGCCGGGTGGCCGGCGTACCGGGCCGCCAGGTCCTCGGTGAGAGCCGCGGCGTAACGGCGGTACACCGGTGAACTCGCGCAGAAATGCTGGCGCGAGCCGTACCAGACGACCGAGCCGTCCTCCGCGCGCGGCAGCGTCTCCGGGTGCAGAGCACCCATCCACGGCGGCGGGGAGGAGGTCGGGGTGGCGAGAACCACCCCGATGCCGTTCTCCTCCATGAGCCCCAGGAGCCGGTCGAGCCAGTCGAACTCCCGCGCACCCGGGCGGGGTTCCATCTTCGCCCAGGAGAAGACGCCGAGCGTCACCGAGTTGACCCCGGCCTCCTTCATCAAGGCCACGTCCTCGGCCCACACCTCCTCGGGCCACTGCTCGGGGTTGTAGTCGCCGCCGAAGAGAAGGCGGCCACGGGTGGCGTCACGCAGGGACGGCATGGTGTTCTCGATCCTCATTCCGGTTCGGCGTACTGGATGCCCCGGCCGTTGGTGCCCAGATACACCCGGCCGTGGACGCGGGGGTCACCGGTGATCACCTCACCGGTCCACCCCCACTGGTGCTGGTCGTCGTTGATCCGTATCCAGGTGACGCCCGCGTCGTCGGAGCGCAGAACCGCCACCCCGTCGTGCGTCGCGGACACCCGTCCCGTCTGGAAGACCGCCGGGAAACCCGGGCGCCGGGAGCGGCCCTTCTCCGAGGAAGGGGCGGCCTTGCCGAAGCCCAGGGCGTGCGACTCCTGAACGCCGGCCACGGCCGTGAACGTGCCTGCACCGTCCGTCGAACGGTGCAGCCCGCCGGTCTTCGCGGACAGCCAGAGGTCGCCCGTCCGGCCCGGAGCCGCGGCCATCTTGAACTGCGCGTCCCCCAAGGGCAGTCCGGAGGTACCGACGGTGAAGGACGCGCCGCCGTCCGTGGAGCGGTGGACGGTCCCGGTGTCCGTGTCGTACGCGTAGAAGCGGGCGGAGTCCACCGGGTCGGCGACGGGTGTCGCGCCCTTCGGGAACGTCGTCACCTCGTGCCAGCTCGCGCCGCCGTCCGTGGACCGGTGCGCCGGGTACTTCGTGCCGTCCCAGTGGACGAACGTCCAGAGCAGGGTCTTCCCGTCCGCGCTCACCGCGATCGGCCCGGGTGCGGAGGCCGCGATCTCCGGCTGGGACGCGAACGGCTGCCAACTGGCGCCCCCGTCGCGGGAGTACGCCCCGGCGGCATTCGACCCCGAGGGCCAGCCGGTCCGTACGACGTAGGAGGGAAGGCCGGCCGCGAGGGCCAGGCCGGTCGCGGTGCCGAACACCGGGGTGGACGCCATCCCGCGCGAGGGGGAGGCGGTCAGCGACTCGTGGTACATCACCCCGATGTCCCCCAGCCCGCTGAGCAGCCGGGCGCCCCGGGTCGTGGGCGGTGCGACCAGGTGGCGTACCGACGACTCCTCCAGGCCCCGGATCTCCGGCGCCCAGTGCACCAGGTCCCGGGTGCCGAAGACCGTGGCGCCGGTCCCGTAGACGATGTGGCGCGAGTCGAAGGGGTCGACCGCGACGGCCTGGATCCACCAGCCGAACTTCGCCTCCCCGCCCCAGCGCAGATAGGGCGTCTCCGACACGTCCAGCACCGCCGTGTCCTTGAGGGAGGCCCAGGTGCGTCCGTGGTCGGTGGAGCGGAAGAGCGTGTCGACCTGCGCCCAGCGGTTGTTGGTGGAGACGACGACCGTGCCGGGGCGCCGCGCGTCCACCGCGATCCCGCCGTAGCCGAACGCGTCCGCCCCGCCGGGGACGACCGGCGTCACGTCCGACCAGGCGCCGGTCACCGTGTCGAGGCGGTGCACCGCTCCGTCGCTCTGGTTGTTCGGCCCCGGACCGTTCGCCCAACTCACGTACAGGGCACGGGAGCCGGTGTCGTACGCCGCCCGGACGGGCACCCGGGTCGCCCCGTCGGCCACCGGCGCGCCGGGGACGGGTTCCCACCCACCGGACGGGGTCGAGCGGTACAGCGGGGCGGTCCCGTCGCCCCAGCCCGCGTACACCGTCCGCCCGGCCGCCACGAGCAGGGTGACCCCTTGGCCGGACGCGGACGGCACGGCGGGGAAGGAGGTGTCCGGGGCCCAGGTGGCGCCCCGGTCGGTGGAGCGCAGCAGACCGTCGTGTCGGGTGCCGAGCCAGAGGGTCTCGCTGTCGCGCGGGTCGACCAGCAGGCGCTCACCGGTGCCCCGGCCGTCCTCGTTGGCACCGAGCCGCACCGTGAGGTCCGTACGGCTCCAGGTCGCTCCCCGGTCCTCGGAGCGCAGCACCGCCCCCGGGGACGCCCAGGACTGGGCGTACGTACCGAGCGCGAGGTACACCCGGTCCGGGTGGGCCGGATCCACGGCCATCGCCTCGACGCCGAGCAGGTTCCAGTCGTCCCAGCCCGTGAAGTCGGTGAGGGCCGTCCAGTGGGCCTTCGCCGCGTCCCACCGGTAGGCGCCGCCGATGTCGGTGCGGGCGTAGGCCAGTCCGCGCACCGACGGGTGGAACAGCAGCCCGGTGACGAACCCGGTGCCGCCGATGGCGGCGGTGCGCCAGCGGTACGCCTCGGTCCTCGGACGGCTGGAGGGCCGCTGTGCCGCCGAGGCCGTACCGGCGGCGGGCAGGACGCACGCGGCTGCGGCGACCGCGGCGGCCCCGGTCAGTACGGAACGGCGGCCGGGCGGAGCCGGCACGGTGGAGGAGGGAGCGCGATCGGAACGGAACGCGGGCACGGCGGTGTCCTTCCGGAGCGGGGAGGGGCGGGGAGGAGAGACGCGGGGAAGGAGAGACGCGGGGAGGAGAGACGCGGGGGAGACAGGACGCTCCGTGCCGCGCGCGGGAGGTCCCGGCGCGCGGCACGTGGGGCAGGGGAACGCGGTGGGCTCAGCCCTTCACGGCCCCGGTGAGCATCCCCTTCTGGAAGTGCTTCTGGACGAACGGCGACAGCACCGCCACCGGGATCAGCGCGAGGACCATGACGGCCATCTGGACCGCGAGGCTGTTGATCTGCCCGCTGCTCACCGCCGCTCCCATCGCGCCCGGCGGCACCTGGTGCTGGAGCACGAGCTGACGGAGGATCATCTGGAGCGGGTACTTGTCGCTGTCCTGGATGTAGAGCATGGCGTTGAACCACTGGCTCCAGTAACCCACCGCGTAGAACAGCGAGATGACGGCGACCACCGCGCGGGAGAGCGGCATGACGATCTGGAGCAGGATGCGCCACTCGCCGGCGCCGTCGATCCGTGCCGCGTCGATGAGTTCGGGGGCGGTGTCCATGAAGAAGCCGCGGAGCACCAGGATGTTGAAGACGGAGATCGCGCTCGGCAGGATCATCGACCAGTAGCTGTTGCTCAGACCGATCCCGGTCACCAGCAGATACGTGGGGATGAGTCCCGCGCCGAAGAACATCGTCGCCATGAGCGTCATCAGCAGCGGCCGGTGGGCGATCGAGTCGCGGCGGCTGAGGCCGTAGGCGCACAGGATCGAGATCACCATGCTGAACACCGTGCCGACGACGGTCAGCCCGATGCTGACCATCGCCGCCCGGGTGACGGCGCCGCCGCTCAGCAGTTCCTTGTACGCGACGAAGGTGATGCTCTTCGGCCAGACGACCAGCCCGCCCGCGTCGTTGATGGCCTTGGTGTCGGAGAGGCTGGTGACGACCACCACCCAGATGGGGACGAGGATCACCGCGCAGATCGCGACGAGGCCGAAACCCTTGAAGGCGAGGCCGGCCTTCGTCGGCTCGTCCTCCCAGGCGGGGCGCGATTCGGTGCCCAGGAGGCGCTGGAGCGGGGTGCGGGCCGGGGCGGTGTCCACGGGCCACCCGCCCGGCGTCTTTTCGAGGTCCAGGAGAGTCGTCATTTCTTGGAGTACACCCCCTGCTCGCCCAGCATGTGGGCGACCTTGTTCGCGCCCAGCACCATGGCGACGCTGAACAGTCCCTTGAAGATCCCGGCCGCGGCGGCGTAGCCGAAGTCGCCGGTTTTGATACCCGTCCACCAGATGTAGGTGTCGAGGATCTCGGACGCGCCGGCGCCCACCTGGTCCCGCTGGAGCAGGATCTGCTCGAAGTCCAGGTTGAGCGCGCTGCCGACCCGCAGCACCAGCAGCAGGGCGATCACCGGGCGCAGTGCGGGCAGCGTGACGTGCCACATGCGGCGCCAGCGTCCCGCGCCGTCCACCGCGGCGGCCTCGTACAGATCGGTGTTGACGGCCGCGAGCGCGGCGAGGAAGACGATGACGCCCCAGCCCGCGTCCTTCCAGACCGCCTGTGCGGTGACCAGGAACTTGAAGAACCCGGGGTTGGTCATCAGGTCGAAGCCTTCGTGGCCGTGTTCGCGCAGCCACTGCGCGACGAGGCCGGCTCCGCCGAACATCTGCTGGAAGACGGTGACGACGAGCACCCAGGAGAAGAAGTGCGGCAGGTAGACGATCGCCTGCACCCACGCGCGCACCCGGGAACTCATCACGCTGTTCAGCAGCAGAGCGATGGCGATCGGGATCGGGAAGAAGAGGATCAGCTGGGTCAGGAAGATGACCAGCGTGTTGATCAGGACTTCCCAGAAGCGGTAGTCGTCGAAGATCCGGGTGAAGTTGTCGAAACCGACGAAGGGGCTGCCGGTGATGCCCAGGTCGTAGACGTCGTAGTTCTGGAACGCGACGATGTTTCCGAGCAGCGGAATGTAGTTGAAGATCAGCAGCAGCGCGATGGCGGGGAGCGTCATCAGTACCAGCGTGCGGTCCCGCCGCAGCCGGTGCCGCCAGGTGATGCCCCCCGGCAGCACGCCGGAGGCCGGACTGCCGCCGCCCTCGGCCTGCTTGCCGAAGCGGCCGCGGCGCGCGCGGGGAACCGCACTCCTGCCGGTGGCCCGTGGCCTGTCCGTACCGTCCTTGACTCCGCCGTCGGACGTCACGTCCGACGGTCCGGCATCCGGTATTCCGCCGTCCCGCGCGGTGGTCAGACCGTCCTCGCCGGACGGGACCTCGGTCCCGTCCGCCGTGCGGCCCGTGCCGGCCGCCTCCGTGGCCCGTGGCTTCACCGTGAGCTCCCCATGTCGTGCTGCTCCGCCCCGGCCCCCCGGGGGGCACGCCCCCCGCGGCGGGGGTGTACCCCCCCCCCCCCCCCCCGCCCGGGGCGCCCCCCCCCCCCTGGGGGGGGGGGGCGCCGCGCGCACCCCCCCCGCCCCCGCCCCCCCCCCCCCCCCCCCC
>NZ_JBHWZJ010000284.1:0-9167 GCF_042728415.1 Streptomyces sp. NPDC060198
GCTCCTCCATGAACAAGGAGCAGTTGAGGAAGGCCCTGGGGGGCTGATCCCTCGCGCCTCCGGAACATCCGGCGGCGCCCGCACGGCGGTTGCACCCGGCCCGAGCCCGGTGCATCGCGGCCCCACCCCACGAGCGCAAGGAGCGACAGTGATGCCGGATCAGGCACGCGGCGACGACGTCTACCAGCCTCAGGACGACGGCCAGGATCCCCCCAATGACGATCTCGACATGGAGGACGCACTCGGCGAGCGGGATCTGGACGACCAGATGGAGGAGGGCTACTCCCCTCCCGAGCGCCCGCTGGCGGTGGACAAGTACGGCACGACGGGGGCCGAAGAGCGCGAGGGGGAGTCCTTGGACCAGCGGCTCGCCCAGGAAACCGACGACGTGGAGCAGCCGGACGGCGACGGCATCGGCGACCTCGTGGACGGCGAGGGGGAGCCGGGGAGCCGGATCGAGGGTGGCGAACGGGCCGGGCGCCTCAGCGCGGCCGACGATCCGACCGGTCGTCACACCGACGTCTTCGCCGAGGATGTCGGCATCGACGGCGGAGCGGCCTCGGCCGAGGAGGCCGCCGTGCACGTGGTCGACGAGGACGACTCCGAGGATCGCTGAGTCGGCTGCCGGGTCTGACCCGTGCCGGCCCCGCCTCCCCCTCCCCGAATCGCGAGCGGCACGGCGTACGGACGAGGGCGGCCGGGCCGTCGTGACGACGGCCGCCCTCGGCTCCGCACGACACGGCGCCCGGTGCCACCCATCCCCCGCCGACCTGCGGGGTCCCCGCGAGCGCGGTTGAATCGAAGGTGGTGCACGACCCCTGCCCGGTCCGGTGGCACCAGCGGTGGCCACCCGACCGGGGCACGCCCCCAGACACCGACGGCGGGGTCCCGGATTCCGGCGGTACGCGCTCCTCTCCGCGAGCGGCGCGCAACCGCGGGACACCCGAGTCGCCTCCGGACCCGAGTCACCTCCGACCCGAGGAGAGCCATGGCAGCCCGCCACCATCTCATCGACAGCCCGCCGGCCGCGGTATGGAACGTGCTGGAGGACGCGACCCTGTACGGAGAGTGGGTGGTCGGGACCGATCGCTCCCGGCCGGAATCGGGCGTGTGGCCGGAGCTGGGGTCCTCCATCACCTACGTCCTGCGGGTGGGGCCGAAGGAGGTCACCGGACGCACGGTGGTCCGGCGCGTCGACAGACCGGGGACGCTGGAGCTGGAAGCGAGCGGCGGCCCGCTGGGGTCGGCGCGCATCGCCTTCGACATCCGCCCCTGGGGCGACAAGACTCTCGTGATCGTCGACGAGCACCCGTTGAAGGGTTTGGGTGCGTCCCTGCACAACGCGCTGCTGGACGCGGTGCTCCAGATCCGCCACCGCAGCATGCTGGCGAGGCTCGCGCGTCTGGTCGAGGAGAAGTCCGGCGACCGTCCCGGGGATCGGGCCTGACGACACCTCGGCAACATACCGAAGGGCGGCGGCATGGTCGACGCAGTAGTGATCGGGAGCGGGCCCAACGGCCTGGTCGCGGCGAACGTTCTGGCCGACGCGGGCTGGAGCGTGGAAGTCCTGGAGGAGCAGCCCGAACCGGGCGGGGCCGTCCGCAGTGACCGGGAGGTCCATCCCGACTACGTCAGCGACATGTTCAGTTCGTTCTATCCGCTGGCGGCGGCCTCCCCCGTGCTGTCCGCCCTCGATCTCGGCCGAGAGGGCTTGCGCTGGAGCCACGCGCCCCATGTGCTCGCCCATCCGCTGCTGGACGGCGGTTGCGCGGTGCTGGACCGCGACCGGGCGGTGACGGCGGACTCCCTGGAGGGCTTCGCGCCCGGCGACGGCGAGAGCTGGCTAGGCCTCTGCCAGATCTGGGACCGGCTCGGGGACGACATCGTCAAGGCCCTCTTCGCGCCCTTTCCCCCCGTCCTCGCCGGAAGCGTGCTGGCGGCACGGCTCCGCGCGGCGGGCGGACTGCGGCTCGCGCGCAGTCTGGTGCTGCCGGTACGGAGGCTGGGGGACGAGGAGTTCCTCGGCGACGGGGGAAAGCTGTTGCTGGCCGGCAACGCGCTGCACGCGGATCTGGCGCCGGAAGCGGCGGGCAGCGGCGGTTTCGGCTGGCTGATGGCGATGCTCGGACAGTCCTACGGCTTTCCCGTACCGCTCGGAGGCGCCGGGGCGCTGACCGAGGCCCTGGTACGGCGGTTGCGGTCGCGCGGGGGCGCCGTGCGGTGCGGACAGCGGGTGACCGAGGTGGTCGTCCGCCAAGGCCTCGCCGTCGGCGTGCGCACTGCCTCCGGGGAGGGCGTTCCCGCCCGGCGGGCGGTGCTCGCGGACGTGTCGGCGCCCAGCCTGTACCAGTCGCTCGTCGCGGCGGAGCACCTGCCGTCGCGAGTGCTCGACGACATGCGCCGGTTCCAGTGGGACTTCGCCACGTTCAAGGTGGACTGGGCATTGGACGGACCCGTCCCCTGGAGTGCTCCGGCCGCCGCCACGGCCGGCACGGTGCATCTGGCGGAGGGCGTGGACGAACTCACCCGGTGGGCCGCGCAGATCGCCCGGGGTCTGATTCCCGACCGTCCGTTCCTCCTCTGCGGGCAGATGACCACCGCGGACGCGACGCGTTCGCCGGCGGGAACGGAATCGGCGTGGGCCTACACGCACGTTCCGCACCGGACGAAGGCGGACGCCGGGGCGGAAGGGCTGACGGGAGTGTGGAACGCCGCCGAGCGGGAGAGGATGGCGGACCGGGTGGAGTCGCAGGTGGAGCGGTACGCACCCGGGTTCCGGGACCGCGTCCGCGCCCGGCGGATCTTGTCACCGGCCGCACTCGAAGCGGCGGACGGCAATCTCCGCGGCGGCGCGATCAATGGCGGCACGGCGTCGATGCACCAGCAGCTGGTGTTCCGTCCGGTGCCGGGCACCGGTCGCCCCGAGACGCCGGTGAAGCGGCTGTACCTGGCCTCCGCGTCCGCCCATCCGGGCGGCGGGGTGCATGGCGCTCCGGGGGCCAACGCCGCCCGCGCAGCGCTCCGTTCGGGACGAAGCGGCGCTGCGGCACTCTCCGCGGCCCAGCGACTGCTCACCCACCGCGGCCGGACCGGCGAATCCGGCCCCCGTACGCCGTGACGCGCTGCCGCACGCCACTTCGCCCCGAGCCGACACCGCCGCGCCGGAGATCCGCGTCGATGTCACGGGCGCGCCGACGCTCCCACCCGGCCGGCCTCAGCGGTCCGGGCGGGCCCCGGCGGAGGTGATCTGGTTGACGACGCCGGTGAGCCGCTTCTGGCTGTCCAGGGAGAGGTGGCTGATCATCCGGTCGAGCCGGACCGTCACATCGCTGTGGGTCTGCGTCGCCAACCGGATTCCCTCGCCGGTGAGTTCCACCCAGTAGGCGCGACGGTCGCTCTCGTCCCGGGTCCGGATCATCAGGCCGCGCCGCTCGGCCCGGTCCACCAGCCCGCTCAGGCTCGACTTCTCCAGATGGAGGATCTTCCCGAGCTCGTTCATCCGGACACGGCCCCGGACGATGACGGCGCACAGCAACTCGGTCTGTTGTTGGGTCAGATCGTACGCACGGCCCGCGTCGGCGAACAGATGGAGAACAAGATGCGACAAATCAACCAGGGCCAGAGCCAGAGGTGCCTGGCGCCCTTCGACGTCGTCCACCGCGTCCCCCAGTTCGTCACCCAGCACATTTTCCCCCACCCACGCGCCACCTTGTCAACTCCGCTCAACGGGAGTGTCAACTCTCCATGCCAGAAGTGCCGTTGAACTATCTCGCGAGGGATGGCACGTGATATGAACTGTTCGCAACATGAACCAAATCCAGGAGGATGCAATGACCGCAACCGTGGCCGTGGTCGGCGGCGGATACGCCGGAGCAACCGTGGCCAAGGCACTGGACGACGTCGCCGACGTCATCCTGATCGAGCCGCGTGATGCCTTTGTCCACAACGTGGCCGCGTTACGGGGCGTCACGGACCCGAGCTGGGCGGACCAGCTCTTCCTTCCCTACGACAAGCTCCTGACCCGCGGCAGGATCCGCCGGGACCGGGCGGTCAAGGTCTCCCCCACCTCCGTCGAGCTCGGCTCGGGCGAGATCGTCGAGGCCGACTACATCGTGCTGGCCACCGGCTCCTCCGCCCGCTACCCGGCGAACATCGACGTGGACACGAGCGAGGCAGGCAAGGAGAAGCTCCGGGCCACCCACGCCGAGCTGAAGCGCGCCTCCCACGTCCTGTTGCTCGGCGCCGGAGCGGTGGGCCTGGAGTTCGCAGGCGAGATCAAGGCCGCCTGGCCGGACAAGGCCGTGACGGTCGTCGACCCGCAGGACGAACTTCTCTCCAGCGCCACGTTCCCTGCGGAGTTCCACGCCGAGCTGCGTTCGCAACTCGACCAGCTGGGTGTGCAGGTGCTGCTCGGCACCTTCCTGCGGGAACTCCCCTCCACCGAACCGGGGGTGACCGGTACGTTCACCGTCACCACCGAGGGCGGCACCGAGATCACCGCCGACGCCTGGTTCGCCTGTTACGGCGTCACCACCAACAGCGGCTATCTGGGGACGGAGCTGAGCAGCGCCCTGCAGCCCGACCAGCGGATCGCCGTCACCCCCGAACTGAGGGTCCAGGGGCAGGAGACCGTCTTCGCCGTCGGCGACGTCAACGCGGTCCCCGAGCAGAAGATGGCACGACTGGCGCAGAAGCACGCCGAACTCGTCGCCACGAACATCCGCACTCTCATCGAGGGCGGCGGCGAGCTGACCGCCTACGAGCAGGAGGACGCCGACTCCATCGTCCTGCCACTCGGCCCCCGGGGCGGCGTCTCCTTCGCCTCCCCCGCGGGCGTCCTCGGTGCCTCGGTCACCGCCGAGATCAAGGGCACCCTCTTCATCGACCTCTACCGCGAGCTGCTCAACCAGAAGTAGCACGACCGTCGGCGCCGGGAGGGACGCCCGTGCGTCTTCGTGATCAGCGTCGGAGCGGGGCCTGCCGTGCCGGAGCCGCCGCGCACGTCACCGTGCTCGGCATGCCCCGGCCGCATCTCCGGCTTCGCCGGCAGCACCGCTCCGCCGACCCGCCGTCCTGGCCGGTGGAGCACCGCAGGGGGTCAGTTCTGACGGTCAGTCCTCACCTTGACCGTACTGAGCCGCGTACCAGTCGGAGTCGACGGCGGGGTTGCGCAGGGTCCCCCAGGACCGGTCGTCGGGTATCGGGGGCAGCGGTGGACTGCCCAGGTCCGCGTGCAGATCCGCACGCCGGTCGACGGTGAGACGACCCCGGATTCCCGCGCTCTCGTACACGGACCGGTGGGGGGAGCCCTCTATCCCGTGTGCCATTTTCTCTGCGGCCCACCTGCGAGTGTGGTCCCGATGGGTGCCTGCCTGCGCGAGCACCGCGCGCAGGCGCAGGACCAGGCGTGCTCACGCAGCCACGCGTCGATGCGGTGCCACGAATCCTGGACCAGGTCTGCTGTCATGTGGCCGACCCTGGAGTCCGACACCGACAGCTTGATCCCCGCCCACCGGTCCTACCCCGGGTCAAGGTACAGCTCGCACCCGAGCATGGCAGCCCTCAAGGACATGTGACGAAGCTCCGTTACCCGTCGATCATGGTGCTCTCCCGCTGCCTGCGCGGTGATGCCGTCGGCTTCGACGGGGCCTTGTCCGATGCCGTCCGACGGCACGGAGGAGGAGGGACCGCGGACGAGGACCACGCCCAGAACGTCCACGGGGCGTCGCTCCCGCTCCGCCGGCGATCGCCTGCCTGGCGAAGGCCAACGGTCTCCCGGGCGGGATCGAGGCCTTTCGTCCGGTAGCGCCTTTCGCCCGGATCGGGTCGGATCAGGAGAGCGGGGCCGCGTGCCGTGCGGTGCCGGACCCCGTGGGCCCGACCCGTCCGGCCCGGACACCACGCCCCGGGCGCCAGACCCCAGCCCCCGGGCCTTCACCCGACAGGAGGACCACGATGGCCGCACCGGCCCACGCGCTCTCGCGCGGCGTTCGCGGGATCACCTTGGACGCCGGCGAGGTAAAGCTCTCCGCACTGCTCAGCGAGCCCGAGCGGGCCGCTCACGCGCGGGCCGTGGTGGTCGCCCTCCACGGCGGCGGCATGAACGCGGGCTACTTCGACGGGCAGGCGCACCCGCAGCTGTCGTTGATGGCGCTGGGAGCGAGCCTGGGCCACACCGTGCTGGCCGTCGACCGCCCCGGCTACGGGCACTCGGCGGCCGCTTTCCCCGAGGGCCAGAGTCTTGCGGAGCAGACCGCCTGTCTCGGCGCCGCCTTGCGCGATTTCGCGGACCGGTACGGAACGGGAGCGGGGATGTTCCTCGTCGCCCACTCCTACGGCGGCAAGGTCGCGCTGACTGCGGCTGCTGACGGCTCCGTCCCCGATCTGCTCGGGCTGGACATCTCGGGGTGCGGCCACGCGTACGCGGTGGAACACCACGAACTGCCCGGGAAGGACGGCTCGGGCCGCTCGCGCAAGAGCTGGGGGGAGTTGCGCCTCTACCCGCCCGACACCTTCTTCTCCAGCTCCGCACTGATCGAGCCCATGCCGCCGCGGGAGTACGCGGAGATCCTCGGCTGGCCCGCGGTCTTCAAGTCCACCGCGCACCGGGTCCGGGTGCCGGTGCGGCTGACCTTCGCCGAGCACGAGGCGTGGTGGCGGCACGACGACGACGCCCTCGCCGACCTGGCGTCGCACTTCCGCTCGGCCCCCCGGGTGGTTGTCGACCGCCAGCCGGACGCCGGGCACAACATCAGCCTCGGCTGGGCCGCCCGCTCCTACCACTTGCGTGCCCTCGCGTTCCTCGAAGGCTGCCTCGTGCCGCGCGAGACGACCCGGCCCGCACCGCGCCCGGCGGCCCCCTGACCACGCGCACACCCGCTTCTCCGGGACGGGCAGCTCGCGCTCGCCGGGCCGTCCACTCGACCGGCCTCTTCCGGCCCGCGCCGGACGCTGGTCAGCATTGCCGCGAAGCGACTCAAAGAGGGTGCGCCCGCGGCCATTCCTTGCGCACACCATGGACAACTCCACAGCCCGGCACTACGTTCACCGATTGCTTGACAACGATGTCACATCTGTTGACAACGATGTCACACCGAAGCCACCCTCTCTCCCAAGGAGCAGTGATCGCCGATGGTGTCCCGAAGGACTCTTCTGCAGGCGGGCGGAGCGGCCCTCGCGTTCGGCGGCGCCGGGATCGCACTCTCCACTCCCGCCGGCGCGGCACAATCCCGTTCCGCAGCACCCCTGTTGCCGTCGTTCGGCCGCCCCACCCGGCTCGATGTCGCCGACGTGAGCTCGCTCGACGGAAACGACCAGTTGCTCCTGACGACCCTTCAGGGGGTGGTCAACCGCCGTTCCCCGCGCCTCTATTTCAACTTCGACAGCGGCGACGTCGACCTCCGCTGGCTCCCGGGCACCGGCGCCCGGGTCACCCGTCACGAACGCGCGCTGGACCTCGTCTCCCGCTACCGGAACGAGGTGCGCGGCGCGATCCTCCACGATCCCGCGGTACCGGACTCCGTGAACGTGGCGACCACCCTGGCCGGCTTGGAGAACGCGGTCGCCGCCACCGCCGAACAGGCCCGCGAGTACGGCCTGAAGACCGTCGCGGACCTGCGGGGCCGCTTCGACGCGGACGACGTACTCTCCACCTATCGCTGGCAGTTGGACCATCTGTTCCCGCGCTGTTCCCACACGCTGCTGGCCGGGCTGCCGCCCACCCGGACGGTGCAGACCCCCCGGGTGAGCTGGCGCGAGATCGCCCGGGAGACCGAGCGCGTACGTGACTCGTCGAACCGGCGGGTCCGCACCTTCGACGTCAGTGCGGAGCTCTCCGGCGGCGACGGCGTCTATCTGCGCTTCCAGGACTCGTTCGGCGACGACGGATGGGGTGCGTCGGTCGGCTCGGTGGACGTGAAGGCCGACGGCCGGGTGATCGCCTCTTTCGTACCCGGTACGGAGGCCGAGACGCCGTACCTCTTCGACGGTTCGAACTCCGCCATCGGCGGGGACGCCAACCGGTTCTCCGACGGCGGCGGTTACTTCATCTACCGCTTCACCCCGCCGGCCGGCACCCGGCAGCTCCTGGTCGAGGCCGACCTGTGGAACCAGTTTCTCGTGTCCGCGACCGCCACCTCGCCCACCAGGGTCGAACCGTTCCCGTACTTCCGGGACTACGCCGTCGCAAGCCGGGCCATGGTCGTCTGGCTGCCTCCGTCCGGCGACACCGGCACGCTGCTGGACGAGGTCTTCAGCCGGGTCGAGCCCACCACTCCGTACGCCGGCTGGTTCTCCAACGACGTGGCGGGAGAGTGGGGCGGGGTCGACCGGGCCTCCCAGCACGGCATCGAGGTGGTGCCCGCCGACTTCTACATGAACGGCACCGTGCACGCCGGAGTGCCCGCGCGGATCTCGGACAAGGTCCCCCGGACGCCGAAGGCCAGGCTCGCCGACCGCGTCCACCTCACGCTCACGTTCGGCGAGGGCGACAACATCCAGTACTGCCAGCGCCACATGCGCACCATCTGGGAGGACCCGGAGCGGGGCAGCGTGCCGCTCAACTGGACGGTCAGCCCGCTGCTCGCGGACATCGGCCCCGCACTGCTGGCGTACTACCAGAACACCGCCACCGGCAACGACCTGCTGATCTCGGGCCCCTCCGGCGCCGGTTACACCTACCCGGGCTCCTGGCCCGCGAGCGCCCTGGACGCCTACACCGAGCTCACCGGACGCTTTCTGCGCCGGACAGGCATGGACCTGGTGTACGCGTACAACCAGCGCGGCACGACGGGTGACGGATGGGTGCCGTTCGACGAACGCGTCGTCGGCTCCTACCGGAAGAACACACCACTGCGGGGCATCATCCAGTCCTGGGAGACCGGGGACCTGGAAGCCCGGCCGGCCGGGATACCGGTGATCGGCAACTTCTTCCCGCAGGGAAAGGCCGCGGAGTACCGGGACGGGCTGCTGAAGCACGTCGAGGGCTGGGACGGCACCGGGCCGCTGTTCGTCGCCGGTGCGATCAACGCCTGGAGCTGGACCCCGAGCGATGCCGCCGAGCTCGTCGAGCTGCTGGACGACCGGTTCGAAGTGGTGCGCGGGGACACGTTCTTCGACCTGCTGGACCAAGCGCAGCGAGGCTCGCGACGCTGACCCGACCGCCATGG
>NZ_JBHWZJ010000285.1:0-9067 GCF_042728415.1 Streptomyces sp. NPDC060198
GTGCTGCCGGGCGGCGGGGCAGGGGTGACCGTACGAACCGCTCACCGCCGCCAGGGCGCGCTTCGGGTCACGGCAGGTCGAAGTCGCGTGCCCCGGCCAGAGTCCGCCGGACACCGTCCGGCCACCGGGCGCGGCAGGGCCCGCCCCGGTGCGGAGGCCGGTCAGCCGTTGTCGGCCGCCCGGCGGTCCATCACGGAGAGCGCGCGGTGTGCCAGGGGGTGCGTACGGACCAGCTCGGCCAGTGACGTCGTCCCCCGGGTGATCCCGGCGAACGCCTTCCAGGCGGGCCTGAAGGTCGTGAGCACCGCGTGCAGGACTCCGGGGCGGCGCTCGAAGAGCTTGAGCATCCGGCGTCCGACGTTCATCTCGACGCCGAGGCCGGCCTTGATGGCGAAGGCGTAGTTGAGCGCCTGGCGCCGGGCGTCCACCGCGTCGCGGGCCTCGGCGATGCGTACCGCCCACTCCCCCGCCAGCCGGCCCGAACGGAGCGCGAAAGAGATGCCCTCACGGGTCCAGGGCTCCAGGAGACCTGCCGCGTCCCCGCAGACCACGACCCGGCCCCGGGAAAGCGGCGAGTCCTCGCTGCGGCAGCGGGTGAGGTGGCCGGAGGAGATCTTCGGCTCGAAGCCGGCCAGCCCGAGGCGGGCGATGAAGTCCTCCAGGTACCGCTTCGTCCCGGCGCCGTCGCCCCGGGCGGAGATCACGCCGACGGTCAGCGTGTCGCCCTTGGGGAAGACCCAGCCGTAACTGCCGGGCATCGGGCCCCAGTCGATGAGTACCCGCCCCGCCCAGTCCTCGGCGACCGTCTCGGGGACGGGGATCTCCGCCTCCAGGCCGAGGTCCACCTGATCGAGCTTCACCCCGACGTGTGCGCCTATGCGTCCGGCACTGCCGTCGGCGCCGACGACGGCCCGCGCGAGCACCGTCTCGCCACCGGCCAGCACCACCGCGACGGTGCGCCGGTCCGGTACGGACGAACCGTGCTGCTCGACCCGCGCGACGGAGGCACCCGTACGCAGCTCGGCGCCGGCCTTCTGCGCCTCCTCGACCAGCTGGGCGTCGAACTCGGGCCGGTTGATGAGGCCGAAGAGCATGCGCTTCGACTTGCGGGTGCGCACCAGCTTCCCGTTGAGGGAGAAGGTGACGGCGTGGACGCGGTCACGCAGGGGGAGTTCGAATCCCGGCGGGAGCGAGTCGCGCGAGTATCCGATGATTCCGCCGCCGCATGTCTTGTAGCGGGGCAGCTCCGCCTTCTCCAACAGCAGGACCCGACGGCCCGCGACAGCCGCCGCGTATGCCGCCGAGGCACCGGCCGGCCCTGCACCGACTACCACGACGTCCCACACCGACGACTCTTCGTGCTCACGTCCGGCGTCTGCGTTCTCGCTGCTCACGATGTGCTTCTGCTCCCGATCCGACCAGTTGCCCCAGCTACTGACGGCATCCTACGGCGCGTTCCGGCCAAGGTCCGCTGTGGGAGGATCGGCAGTGATTTCGTCGTACGGACAACGCCGGACAAACGGCGTCGTCCTCGGTCGCGCACGACCTGCGCGACCGCACCCGGCGCCGCGCTATGAAGGAGCCTTCCCATGACCGCCCGTCCGATCTCCGAAACCGTTGCCTCGCTGATGCCCCGTGCCAAGGCGGAGCTCAGCGAGCTGGTGGCGTTCCAGTCGGTGGCGGATCCCGCGCAGTTCCCGAAGAGCGAGTGCGAGGCCGCGGCAGGCTGGGTCGCCGACGCGCTCACCGCGGAGGGCTTTGGGGACGTCGCGCTGCTGGACACGCCCGACGGGACCCAGTCCGTGTACGGATACCTCCCCGGCCCGGCCGGAGCTCCGACCGTACTCCTCTACGCCCACTACGACGTGCAGCCGCCGCTCGACGAGCCGGCCTGGCTCTCCCCGCCGTTCGAGCTGACCGAGCGGGACGGACGCTGGTTCGGCCGGGGCACGGCGGACTGCAAGGGCGGCCTGATCATGCATCTGCTCGCGCTCCGCGCGCTGAAGGCGAACGGGGGCGTGCCGGTCGGCGTGAAGGTGATCGCGGAGGGGTCCGAGGAGCAGGGCACCGGCGGGCTGGAGCGGTACGCGGAGGAGCACCCGGAGCTGCTCGTCGCCGACGCGATCGTCATCGGCGACGCGGGCAACTTCCGGGTCGGTCTGCCGACCGTCACCGCGACCCTGCGCGGCATGACGATGCTGCGCGTGACGCTCGACACCCTTGAGGGGAACCTGCATTCCGGACAGTTCGGCGGCGCGGCCCCGGACGCGCTCGCCGCGATGATCCAGCTGCTCGCCTCGCTGCGGGCCGAGGACGGCACGACGACGGTGGACGGACTGGCCGGGGACGCCTCCTGGGACGGGCTGCAGTACCCGGAGGAGGACTTCCGCAAGGACGCGAAGGTGCTGGACGGGGTGGAGCTGATCGGCTCGGGTACGGTCGCCGACCGCATCTGGGCGCGGCCCTCGGTGACCGTGATCGGGATCGACTGCCCGCCGGTCGTCGGCGCCACGCCGTCCGTCCAGGCGAGCGCCCGGGCGCAGATCAGCCTGCGGGTGCCGCCGGGGCACGACGCCGCGGAGGCGACGAAGCTGCTGACCGCGCACCTGGAGTCGCACGCCCCCTGGGGGGCGCGCGTCACCGTCGAACAGGTGGGCCAGGGCCAGCCGTTCCGCGCGGACGTGACCAGTCCCGCGTACACCTCCATGGCCGCGGCCATGCGGATGGCCTTCCCCGGCGAGGAGATGCAGACGGCGGGCATGGGCGGGTCGATCCCGCTCTGCAACACGCTGGCGCAGCTCTACCCGGAGTCGGAGATCCTGCTCATCGGGCTGAGCGAGCCCGAGGCGCAGATCCACGCGGTGAACGAGAGCGTCTCGCCCGAGGAGCTGGAACGCCTCGCGGTCACGGAGGCCCTGTTCCTGCAGAACTACGCGGCCTCCCGCCAGGGCTGACGGACGCGCGGGCACAGCCGGCCAGGACTGCCCGTGGAGGCACGGGCGTTCCCGTCACGACCGGAGCCGGGTTCGCGGGGCGGGGAACCGCGCCCCGACCCGACCGGAACGAAATCCCGCGGTGGCTCCGTGGGGCGAGACGTGCGGGTGGTGCCGGCCTCGCACCGCGGGGCCCACATGTCTCCGGCTGCGGCCCTCCCCCTCGGCGGGGCACGTCGGACCTGGGCACCCCAGCCGCGGGGATCCCGGGAGCTCGCCGGACGCCGCCCAGGGCGGGTCGCGGCCCGAAGCGGTGGCGGTCCGAAGCGGTGGCGGTCCGAAGCGGGTCGCGGTCCGTCTCGTCGGCGTCAACAACCCTTCCAGGCAAGGAGACTGCCGCCTGCGCGGCAACCGCTCGCTTCGCTCCCTTCGGTGGCGCGGACTCCGGACGCGGCGGGAACTGTCCCAGGCGTCCACCGGTGAGATCCAGTACGCCCCCGTCGACGCCGACGGCCGCCCGGTCGGCGGCCGCCTCGTCCACGGCCGGCAGGCAGCGGGCGCTGCTTCTCGGCCGTCCGGCGGACGACCGGCGCCACCACCGAGACCTGCACCGGCCGGCCTCGGACCGCCGTTCAGCCCGCCCCCGAGGTCGCGCTGAACGCCCAGCAGGCCGACAGTGACGTCGTACGGCGCAGCCACGTCCAGGGCGCCGCCGACGCTCCCACCCGGACCGATTTCCACGACGGACGAAGGGTCACCCGGTCACGGCCGAGCGCGGCGACGGCGTTCTGGTCGAGTGGTGCGGCGAGAGCACCCGCCGGCGGTGTCCCCGGCCTCACGGGTCAGTACAGCTGGGCGGGGCCGACCGGCACCCCCGCCTCCAGGTTGAGGACGGCGGAGCGCTCGCGGGCCCTGAGCGCCCAGCACAGCCGGGTGTATCGGGTCGGCGGGAGGAGTCCGGCGGCCTCCTCCTCGGTGACGAAGCGCCAGTCCCGCAGCTCGGAGTTCTGGAGCAGCAGCCCCTGCGCGTCCTCGTCCCGGAGCACCCCGCCGTCGAAGAGGAACCGCAGGCCGCCGTAGCCGGGCGGTCTCGGAGCCTCCCAGTCGACCACGAGAAGCCTGGGCTCCGCGGTCAGGACCAGGCCGATCTCCTCGGCCACCTCGCGGACTCCGGCCCTGGCCGGCGCCTCGCCCGTCTCGACTATCCCGCCGGGGAACTCCCAGCCCGCCTTGTAGGTGGGGTCGACGAGGAGGACCCGGCCGCGTTCGTCGAAGAGGAGCACTCCGGCGGCGACCGTCTCGGCGGTGGGGGACGGGTTCTGGACGATCCCGCACTCCCCTGCGGCGCCGGTGCGTACCGCCTCCTCGATCCGCAGCGCGGTCTCACGCGGGGTGAGGGCGCCGTTGTCGATGACGTGGGCGTCGGCGGTGAGCCACGGGAGGGCCGCACGGTAGGGCTCGATGTGTTCGAGGCACCAACGGCGGGTGCGCAGGCTCCGTCCGGGGTCCCCGGAGAGCTCGTGCCGTTCCGAGATCCGCTGACGCAGGATCGTTTCCTCTGGGCGGAGCAGCACGTGGTGCACGGGGATGCGACGGGCGGCGAGCCCACCGAACATCTCGTCCCGGTACTCCTGCCGCAGCAGCGTCATCGGCACCACGAGCGTGCCGGGCACCTCGGCGAGCAGGGCCGCAGCGGTGTCCACGACCAGGCGCCGCCAGATGGGCAGGTCCTGGAAGTCGGTCACCTCCGTCAGCCGCTTCGGGGGCAGCAGCCCGCGCAGCGCGGCACCGGTCAGCCCGGGGTCGTACAGCGTGCTGTTCGGGATCAGGTCGAGCAGTTCACAGGCCGCACTGGTCTTGCCCGCACTGAACGCACCGTTGACCCAGACGATCACGGCTCCCCCTTCACCAGGCGTCTCTTCCGGTCCGTGACGCGCTCGCGCCCCGGCGCCGTACGGGCCGCCCCGTCCGAGGTCCGTGACGCGGGTCCCGTCCCTCGGCACGGCCCGGTCGTCCGGAGAGGCTCCGGCCCTCTGTGGCTTGCCCTGAACACCCTGGGGCGAAAACCCGGCACGCCGAACCTGTTGTACGGAGCCGTGGACGGGGTACCCGTCGGCAGACGCCCCGACGGACGGCCGGACCGCGCCGGGAGACGGGCCCGGTGGCCCGGGTCGTCGGCGGCGGGCCGTCATCCTTCCTCGTGGTCGGGTGAGACCGCGGACAGCGGCAGAGGGGTACACCATGCGTCGGACGGTGCTCGGACAGTTTCCCGCCGGCGGGCCGCGCGGCAGCCGGCCTGCGGAGGAGTTCGCGGCCGCGCGCCGCGGCGAGGGGCTCGCGGCGGAGGTCGTGATGGACCTGGACCGCGACGCCTTCCTCGTGGTGGTCGCCCGGACCTCGGCCGACCGCACCCGCTGAGCCTCCGGCCACCTCGACGGGCCGAACCGGCGGCCGAACCACCGTCAGGACGTGCGGTCGTGTCCTTGGCCGTCGCCGTTCCCGGTACGGGCATGGCGAGTCCGGCGCGACCGTGACGCGTCGTCAGCGCGCGGTGGCCGCCGCGGCCGCTCCCACGAGCCCCGCGTCGTTGCCCATCACCGCGGCCGTCACCGTGACGTCGCGCACGAAGGAGAGCGTCGCGTAATCGGCCAGGGCCCGCCTCAGCGGGGCGAAAAGCACGTCCCCGGCGCCGGCCACTCCCCCGCCGATCACCGCGATGTCGATCTCGACCAGGGTGGCCGTGGCGGCGATCCCGGCGGCGAGCGCCTGGGCCGCACGGTCGAAGGACGCCTGGGCCACCGGGTCTCCCGCCCGGGCTGCGGCGGCAACGGCGCGTGCCGTGACGTCCCCGTCCGCTCCGGGCAGCCAGCCGTTGTCCAGGGCCCGGCGCGCGATGTTGGGACCGCTGGCGATCCGCTCGACGCAGCCGCGCGCGCCACAGGGGCAGGCATCGCCGTCCAGGTCCACGCTGATGTGGCCGATGTGGCCCGAGTTGCCGGTGGGTCCGGGATGGAGCCTGCCGCCGAGGACGAGTCCGCCGCCGACTCCGGTCGACACCACCATGCAGAGCGCGTTGTCGTGCCCGCGGGCGGCGCCCTGCCAGTGTTCCGCCGCCGTCATCGCCACGCCGTCGCCGACGAGGGTCACCGGCAGCCCGCCGATCGTCTCGCCGACCCGGGCGACCAACGGGAAGTCGCGCCAGCCGGGAACGTTGACCGGGCTGACGGTGCCCGCCGAGGCGTCCACCGGACCGGCGCTGCCGATGCCCAGGGCGGAGGCACGCTCCCACAGCGGGGAGGCCATCAGCTCGGACAGGACACCGTCCACCGCTCCCATCACCGATGCGCCGGACTCCTTGGCGGGCGTCGGCCGCTGCGCCCTGACGAGCAGCGTGCCGTCGTCGCCCACCAGCGCGCCGGCGATCTTGGTGCCGCCGATATCGAGGGCGGCGACGAGGTCGGTATGCATGGGCCTGGGCTCTCCGGATGAGTAGAAGGGCGGACCTGCTGGTTCCGTCCTTGCGGTCTGCTTAGTCTGTATTGCCATGACAACGTTGTCCAGGGCCTATGCTCGACGCCACAGCCCCGAACCCCCGCGGCGTTGACACCGGTGTCGACGCACCCTACGACAGGACAGCGCACTGTGGCCGAGACCACCCGTCATTCCGAGCCCCGCTACGGCAACCGGCCCACCATGAAAGACGTGGCCGCGCGGGCCGGAGTAGGGCTCAAGACGGTCTCGCGGGTGGTGAACGGCGAGGCCGGGGTCACGCCCGACACGGAACGCCGGGTGCAGGAGGCCATCGACGCCCTCGGATTCCGCCGCAACGACAGCGCCCGCGTTCTGCGTAAGGGCCGTACGGCGTCCATCGGTCTGGTCCTGGAGGATCTGGCGGACCCGTTCTACGGTCCGCTGAGCCGCGCCGTGGAAGAGGTCGCCCGCTCCCACGGGGCACTGCTCATCAACGGCTCCAGTGCCGAGGACCCGGTACGCGAGCAGGAGTTGGTGCTGGCGCTGTGCGCGCGGCGGGTGGACGGGCTGATCGTGATCCCGGCGGGCGACGACCACCGTTATCTGGAGCCGGAGATCAGAGCCGGTGTGGCCACCGTCTTCGTGGACCGGCCGGCCGGGCTGGTGGACGCCGACACGATCCTCTCCGACAGCTTCGGCGGCGCACGGCAGGGCGTGGAGCACCTGGTCGCCCACGGCCACCGCCGCATCGGCTTCATCGGGGACCAGCCGCGCATCCACACGACGACGGAGCGACTGCGCGGCTACCACGCGGCGATGGCGGACGCGGGCATCACCGTCGACGACCGGTGGGTCTCCCTCGGGACCACCGCCCCGGAGCGGGTGCGCGCCGCCGCCGAGGAGATGCTGTCGGGGCCCGAACCGGTGACCGCGATCTTCGCGGGCAACAACCGCGTGACCGTGACCACCGTGCGGGTGCTCGCCGACCGCGAGCGCCCGGTCGCACTGGTCGGCTTCGACGACATCGAGCTGGCCGACCTGCTCGGCATCACGGTCATCGCGCAGGACGCGGCGGCCGTGGGGCGCACCGCGGCCGAGCATCTGTTCCGCCGTCTGGAAGGCGCCGGCCACGCCACCGCCCGGGTGGAACTGCCCACGATCCTGGTGGCGCGCGGCTCCGGCGAGCTGCCCCCGGCGTGAACCCGGGCGGCGCGCGGCGCCGGGGCGAGGGCGCCGCCCCCGTTCAGCCTGCCGCCGCGCCGTGGCCCGTTCGCGCGTACGCGTCCAGCTCGTGGCGGCCGAGGCCCGTCAGCCGGGTGACCTCGGCGGTGTCCAGCGCCCCGCAGTCGATCCCGCGCAGCAGGTGGCCGCTGAGCGCCTTGGCGGTGGCGGGCTCGTCCATGACGTCCCCGGCGGACTTGGCGACGTACCCGGCGAGGCGGGCCGCCGCCTGGTCCAGGCCCTCACGGTAGAAGGCGTACACGGCCGCGTAACGGGTCGGCAGATGCCCCGGGTGCATGTCCCACCCCTGGTAGTAGGCGCGGGCCAGGGCGCGGCGGGTGAGGCCGTAGTGGAGGCGCCACGCCCGGTGGACGCGGTCGGCCGGACCGACCGGCAGCACGTTGGTGGAGCCGTCCGAGACCCTTACGCCGGTGCCCGCGGCCGCGACCTGCATGACCGCCTTGGCGTGGTCCGCGGCGGGATGGTCACTCGCCTGGTGGGCGGGGCTGACACCCACGCTCGCGCTGTAGTCGAACGTGCCGTAGTGCAGTCCTGTGGCCCGGCCCCGCGCGGCATCGATCATCCGCGCGACGGCCGCCGTCCCGTCCGCCGCGAGGATCGACTGGCTGGTCTCGATCTGGATCTCGAAGCGCAACCGTCCCTCGTCCAGCCCGTGCGTCCGCTCGAACGCGTCGAGCAGCCGGACGAAGGCGGTGACCTGCTGCGGGTACGTGACCTTCGGCAGGGTGAGCACCAGCCCGTCGGGCAGCCCGCCGGAGCGGACGAGCCCGGTGAGGAACACGTCGGTGGTGCGGATGGACCGGGCGCGCACGGACGCCTCCATGCACTTCGTCCGGATGCCCGCGTACGGGGGCGCACAGCCCTCCGCGTACGCCCGCTGGACCAACAGCGCGGCGCGGGCGGCGTCCTGGTCCTCCTCGGCGTCGGGGCGCCGGCCGTAGCCGTCCTCGAAGTCCACCCGCAGGTCCTCCACGGGCTCGCGCTCCAGCTTGGCGCGCACGCGGTCGTGGACGGGCACGGCGAGTTCCTCGGGGAGACCGAGCACGGCGGCGAAGGAGACCGCGTCCGGGGCGTGTTCGTCGAGCGCGGCCAAGGCCCGGTCGCCCCAGGAGCGTACGGTCGCGGCGTCGAAGGTGTCGGCCGGCACGTACACCGTGTGCACGGGCTGGCGGGTGCCGGGGTCGCCCGGATAGCGGCGCGCGAGTTCCGCGTCCACCGCGGCAAGCGACGCGCCGATCTCCTCGCCCACCGCGTCGTCGAGGCTCGTCACCACTTCAGCCCGTCGGCCCATGACCGCACCCCCGCACTCTCGCCACTTCCGCTTACCGGAATCGATGATCCGCATGGCGAAGCTATAAGGCGGGCGGGGGCGCGTCAACGAGGAACGGCCGTGGGCCGGGCCCGTTCCGGGGTCCCGGCCC
>NZ_JBHWZJ010000286.1:0-9003 GCF_042728415.1 Streptomyces sp. NPDC060198
GGTCGTACCTCCGGATCGGACGTGCGGGGGGTCGTACCCGCCGGATCAGACGTACGGGATCTTCAGGACCGCCGCGTCCGTGCCGGTCTGCACCTGGGAGGTGCTGCTCCCCAGGGCGTTCCAGATCTCCAGGCGGACGGTTCCGCCCGTGAGGTTGCCCAGGGTGCCGGTGGTCGCCTGCGCACCCACGGCCTGGGTGTACTCCTCCCAGCCGGCGACCGGGTCGGTCGCGAAGTAGCGGTAGGTCTCGGTCCGGTCGAAGGTGCCGTCGCCGGTGAGGTCGTAGCTGACCCTGACCTGCGGTGCGAGCCCGACCGTGGTGCCCGCGTCGACCCGGAGGCGGAACGTGGTGGAGGCGCCGGAGGAGAGGGTGCCGTTGACGTTGGTGATCTGGTAGGTCGTCGGCTTGTACGGAGTGCCGTCCCGGTTGACGCCGTCCGCCGAGGCGATGGTGTCGGTCCCGGCGGCGCCGTCCGTGGCGGTGGTGAGGGTACCGCCGGACTTCAGCCGGAAGGTGTTCCCGGTGGAGGTGCCCGTGCCGGGGTCCGTACCCGGGTCGGTGGTGCCACCGCCGGTGCCCGTGCCGGTGGCCGTGGAGCGGGCCGGTACGGAGAGGGTCGCGCCGTTGGTGAAGGTGACGGTGCGGGCGGTGGTGCCGTAGTTGTGGGCGACGTAGGTGTTGACGCCGTTCTTGGTGAAGACGGCGGAGGTCGGGATGTCCCCGCTGATGCTCATGTCGGGGGCGCCGAGGCTGTCCAGGGTGGTGATCCACTGATACGTGTGCGCCTTGGACTCACCCTGTTCCGGGGTGTATCCCGCGTTGCCCGCGTCCCATTTGGCCTTCGCGGACGCCGGGTCGGCGAGCGCCTCGAACTCCCAGAGCAGGTCGCGCCATTCGACGGCCGGGCCGCCGTTCTCCCGCTCCATCTCGGCGAGATTCCGCTTGACGGTGGCCTTGTCGCGTCCCAGGTACAGCGAACCGCCGGTGATCGGCAGGGTGTTGATGCCGTGGATCTCCTCGGGGTTCGCGGTCCACCAGGTGGAGTACGCGGCGCCGCTTCCCCAGACCATGCCGACCGTGTCGTGACCGAAGGAGCTCGGGAAGACCTGCTGGTCGGTGTCGAACCAGTACTGCTCGATCGCTTCCGACTCGGTGGTCAGCAAGTAGCTGCCGAGGTCGCGCAGAGAGGTGTCACCGGTCGCGGAACCCCACAGGACGAGCGCCGCGCTCAGGTTGGTCGACTCCGAGGAGGACTCCTGGTTGTTGCCCGCCGCGAAGCCCTGGTGCCCGGAGGCCCAACTGTGGCCCGCGTACACGTCGAAGCCGCGCAGGAAGGGGAACGCGCTGTCCGTGCGGCTCGGGTTGGCCGTGTCGCGGATCAGGTTCTTGACCATGGTGCCCCAGGCGGAGTCGGCGGCCCAGGTCTGGTCGTACTGGGCGACGATCGCCGCCGCGTACAGGTAGTAGCTGTAATGGAAGTGATGGTCGTTCAGCTCGGTGTCGCTGCCGTAGGAGGCGGGGTACCCGATGAGGGTCTTCCAGTCCTTGTCGTAGCTGAACTCACTCGCGCCGCCGGCCGTGAACCACTCCTGGAGGCGGCCCTTCATCAGACCCAGCAGCTTGTCCCGGGTACCGGTCTGGCCGATCTGGTCGGCCACGGGAACCAGTTGGGCCAGGCGGCCGAGCGCCTTGCCGGTCCAGTAGGTGTCGGTGGCCCCGGAGAACGGGTCGGACGCGTTCGCCACCTCGTTGAGGTACCCGGTCAGCCGGGCCGTGTCGACGGCGCTGACCGCCGGAAGGGCCGGCACCACGCCGGTGCTCTTCTGGCTGGTGGTGAAGGAGGTGGCCTCCCGCACCTTCATGGTGCCGCGCGGCGACACGTAGGTGTAGGCCGTGAGCGCGTCGGAGGTGTGCAGCCACTGGTGGCGGTAGAGGGCCTGGAGGGTGCCCAGTTCGGTGCCCTCCTTGGCCTCCGTGGTGAGGCTGTACGTCGCGCGTACCGTCCCGCCGGTGGACTGCCAGGTCACCTTGGAGCCGGTGACGAAGCTGAACGCGTACTTCCGGAACGTCGCGAGCGCGTCGGTGGACGGCAGCACGGCGAGTGAGAAGTAGTCCTTGCCGCCGAGCGGGGCGGTGATGGTGGACCCGGAGACCGTCCAGTCGGTGCCGGTCGGCGAGAACAGCGCGTAGTGGTGCCCGGCGACGGTGATGCCGAGGACGTTTCCGTTGTCCGCGAAGACGGTGGGGGCGCTCGCCGTGGTGATGCTGGCGGCGCCGCCTGAGCCCTTCGCGTACACGAACGGCAGGCCGTGCCCGATGGTCGTGCGCAGCGTGCGGGTGCCGTCCGACCAGTAGGGGGTGACCGTCCAGTCGGACCAGTCGTCGGCCTTCGTGTCGGGCGAGTTGAGGCCGCTGAGACCGAGGGTCAGGTCGGCCTTGTGCGCGTATTCGTACTGGCGGCCGTCCCCGACGATCGCGGGGGTGGTCGGATAGCCGACCTCCAGGCCGCCGGAGGTGGCCTGATAGGTGAGCGGGTGGCCGTACATCGGCGTGGAGTACGGGTTGTCGCCGTAGCGCTGGTAGGCGAGCGAGGTCCACCAGTCGTTGGTGGGCACCGGCTTGTTCTTGGCCGCCTGGGTCAGCTTGGGGGTGACCGGCGCGCCGGTGTTGGTGGTCGGTCCGGAGGTGCCGGCCGGGCGGGTGTCGGTGTAGCTGCCGGCTCCCGCGGTGATCGTGGCCGCGGCCGCAGGAGTCGCGGCCGGGCCCAGGCCCACCGCGGCCAGGGCGACGGCCAGGGCCATCGCGGCTGCGGGTCTTACGAGGGAGGCTTGCATGGGGCAGCACCTCGAAGTCAGAGGGGGGACGAAGCGCTTTCGAGAGCGCTCTCATTTGTCAAGGAACGTAAAACTCCTGAAACCTTTGTGTCAAGAGAAGTGACACGTACGGTAGTTGGAGGACCATGCGCGAGGCCCAGCGTTCGAGTTCTGATGGATAACGGAGTGCGTGAAGGGGTCGGGAGCGAAGTGTTGAGAGCGCTCTCACCGTCTGGATGGCCCCATGTCGCGGGGTTCGGGCGGGTGGCCCGTGACGGCTCGCGCGCGTCCCCCGGTCCCTTCCTCCTGATCCACGGCCTCGCGCAGTCCTGTGGCGGGGCGGGGAATGCTCAGGCGAATTGATAAAGTAGCCTTACTGTATGAAGGACGACCTGACTCCTGAGGGAGTCGCCGCGGCCCTCCTGGCGAGCGTCGGTGTGCTGGTGCGGCGGGTGCGACAGGTGCCGGTCGACGGCGGACTCGCGATGCCCGAACGGACGGCCCTGGCACTCCTGGACCGCTCGGGCCCCACCACCTCCTCCGCGCTGGCCCGGGAAGCGCAGATCACCGCACAGGCCATGGGGGCGACGCTCGGTGCGCTGCGCGCCCGTGGTCTGGTCGCGCGCAGCCCGGATCCGGAGGACGGCAGGCGGGCGGTGCTGACGATGACCGCCGCAGGACGGAAGGCACTGAAGGACAAGCGCAGTGCCCGGACCGATCTCATCGCCCGGGCCCTGACCGGCGGCGCGTTCACCCCGGCCGAACTGGACCGGCTCGCGGCCGCGGCACCTCTGCTGGACCGGCTGGCCCGCACCATCCGACCTGCCGAGTCCACGACGCCCGACACCGACCGGTACACGACGCCCGACACCGGACGCAGCGGCGCCGGAGGCCGGCCGACACGCTCAGGAGAGACGACCCCGTGACACTGACAACGATCGACCCCACCCCCGCGCTCGTCGTGATCGACCTGCAGAAGGGCCTCCTCGCCGGCGCCGGACCCGCCGTCGCGGCGGTGGCCGAACCCGCGGCCCGCCTGGCCGCCGCGTTCCGCCGGCACGGCCTGCCGGTGGTCCTGGTCAACGTCACCGGGCGCGCCCCGGGGCGTACCGAGGGCGCGCGGGCGGGCGGCGGTGTCCCGTCGTCCCCCGGCTGGGCCGAACTGATCGAGGAACTCGACGTCCGGCCGTCCGACCACCTGATCACCAAGCGCCGGCGCAGCGCGTTCCACGACACCGGGCTGGACACCCTCCTGCGGGACCTGGGCGTCACCCAGGTCGTCCTCGCCGGCATCTCGACCAGTGCGGGCGTCGAGTCGACCGCACGCTCGGCCTCCGACCACGGCTACCACGTCGTTCTCGCCACCGACGCCATGGCCGACCGCGAGGTGGCCGACCACCGCCACAGCGTGGAGCGCGTGTTCCCCAAGATCGGCGAGACCGCCACCACCGCCGAGGTCGTCGCCATGATCGGGGCCACCCGATGACGCTCCTGGGCAGACTCCTGAACAACCGCCGCGCGGGCGAGGCCCACCTGGCCTGGAACCTTCCCCACCTCCAGGGCCCCGGGTCGCTGATCCTCACCAGCGACGACTTCCTTCCCGACGGCCTGCTCCCACGGGTCCACTGCGCGAAGCACGTCGGCGGCGAGGACCTCTCCCCGCACCTGGCCTGGACCGGGCTCCCGGCCGGTACGGCGCAGCTTCTCCTCGTCGTCGAGGACGTCGACGTACCCATGGCCAAGCCCGCGGTGCACTGCGTGGCGCTGATCGAACCGGCGACCGGAGATCTCACGCCCGGCTCCCTGGCCGCGAAACGGCCCGGCGCCGGGGTGCGGCTGCTGCGATCCACCGTCGGGCGCGGCTACCACGGCCCCGCGCCCATCAAGGGCCACGGGCCGCACCGTTACGTCTTCCAGCTCTTCGCGCTCGCCGCTCCCGTCGACGGCGCCTCCGGCGCGACGCCTCCGCTCGGGGCGCGGCCCCGAACCCTGCTTCCCGCCCTCACCCCGCAGGTCCTCGGCCGGGGGCGGCTGACGGGGGTCTACGAGCGCTGACGGAAAGGCGACCCGGACAGGCCCGCGACAGCCCTCCGCCCGCCCGCGGTCCAGGACGGGATCACGGGCGGGCGGAGGGCAGGCCGGGCGGGGTGCGTCAGGAGCGGTACGCCTCCAGTTCCGAGGCCTGGACCGCGGGCCAGGCCGTGTTGGCGGTACCGGTGACCCGCAGGTGGCGGGGCGCGGAGCCGGCCGGCAGGGTCACGGTCACCGTGTTGCCGGAGGCCGGGTCGAAACGGTAGTCCTTCGACGCGGTCAGCGTGGTGAAGACGGAGCCGTCGGCGCTGCCGAGGACCGTCAGGGTCTGGGTACGCGCCTCCCAGGACGACGGCAGCTTGAGCACGACTCTGCCCACGGTGGTCGCCGTCCCCAGATCCACGGTCAGCGACTGCGGGAAGGACCGGTTGACGCTCTCCCAGTACGAGTTGGCGTCACCGTCGACGGCCTTCGCCGGGTTGTAGACGTCCGCGTACCCGGTCGCGGTGACGGGCCTGCCCAGGGCGAGGTTCCGACCGGGGTCGGGAGTCGGACCGGTGGGCGTGGGCGTCGGGGTGGGTGTGGGCGTCGGGGTCGGGGTGGGGGTGGGGGTGGGCGTCGGGGTGGGTGTGGGCGAGGTGCCGTGGTCGTAGTTCGCGGTCGGCCACGGGCCGCAGTAGGTCGCCGGAAGCTTGGTGTTCCAGCCGGAGTTGCCGCTGCCCTGGGTCAGTGCCAGCGAGGAGCCGAGGCAGCTGTATACGGGGTCGGTGAACCCGATGTGGGTGGCGCGCACGTTGGTCAGCGACAGCTGCGCCGGGTCGTTGAACTGGAGCGCGAAGGTTCCGGTGCCGTCGATGTTCACGTTGCTGAAGTTGACGTTCTTCGTCGTCCCCGAGACGAAGTGGATCGCGGCGTAGGAACTGTCCAGGATGTCCGTGTCGGTGACGTTGATCGTCGCCTTGTCGATCGGGCTGTTGCGGGCGTCGAACCAGACCGCGCCGATCGGGAACGGCCAGCCGTAGTCGGTGTTGCCCGCCCGGATGGTGGTGTTGCGGGCCAGGGTGAAGGTGCCCTGGACATCGGTGCCCTGGCCGGGGGAGACCCCGGGGAAGCGGTTGCCCACGTGCAGGGCGCCGCCGTTGGTGAGGCTCTCGGCGAGGACGTTGTCGGTGACGGAGATGTCCTTGCCGCCGTAGACCGCTATGTGGTTGGCGAGGATCGGGGCCACCACGGTGTTCCCGGTGAAGGCGTTGGCGCTGTCGGCCTTGGTGTCGGACCACATCGCGAGGCCGTCGTCACCGAGGTTGCGCAGGAAGGTGTTCTCCACGGACGATCGGGTGACGCCCCAGTGGAAGTTCACCCCGTCCGCGGTCTGGTCGAGGATGCGGCTGTTACGGATGTGGAAGTTGTCCATCGGCCCGTCCATCCAGGCGCCGACCTTCGTGTGCTGGAGCCACACGTCGTCCACGACGGAGTCGCTCATCGCGCCGCCGATCGCGTTGACCTGGTCCTCGTCGACCCGTTCGGTGATGTCACCGATGATCGCGAAGCCCTTGAGGGTGACGTTCCGGCTCGGCCCGCCGGCCTCGTACGGGCGGACCCCGCCGCCGTACCCGCCGCCGGAGACGTACTTGCCGTAGATCCCCGCAGCCCGGCTCCGGTCGGTGGGATGACGGCCGCCCAGCACGCTGTACCAGGGCCCGGCGCCGCGCAGCGTGACCTGGTCGACCACCACGTGGTCGGTCAGCTTGAAGGTGCCCTGCGGGATCCACACCTCCTTGCCCTGCGCCTTCCCCGCGTCGACCGCCTGCTGGAACGCCGAGGTCGAGTCCGCGCCGCCGCTCGCGTCGGCGCCGTAGTCGGTGACCGAGAGAGAGCCGGCGGGCCGGGTCACCGGAGCCGCGACCTGCTCGAAGTCGGCCAGGTCCACCACGGCCCACGGGGTGACGGAGGTCGAGGGCAGGGTGATCCGCACCTTCGAACCGGCGGCGAGGGTCCTGCCGAAGAGGGTCCTGGTCTCGTCGTAGAAGTGGTGCGGCTGGCTGCCCGGGGTGTTGGTGAACGGGTAGGAGCCGTAGAACCAGCCGTACTTGGACGTGAAGTCGAGGTCCTTGATCTTGGTCCCGTCCAGACTGAGCGCGACCGGCGCGGTGATGCCCGTACCCGCCGCGTTGTCCGGCACCGAATAGCGCACCGTCATCGCGTTGGCCGGCTTGGTCAGGGTGAACTCGACGTACTCGCCCGGAGCGTCGAGCCGTACGGCGCGCCGCCCCGAGGCCTCGGAGGGAAGGGAGGTGTACGTGCGGTCGGGGCCGATCAGCGAGCCGCTGGTCGCGGCGGTCTCCGCCTCCAGCTCGGTGAACGGCACCTGGGCCCCGCGCCCCGCTACCGCGAACGGCGAGAGTACGGGCGCCTCGGCCGCCGCCGCGGAACCGGTGCCGCCCCCGGTGAGGGCGGCGACCGTACCCAGGGCCACGGTGCAGGCGAGTGAGGCCAGCAGAGCGGTCAGGGACCGTCCACCGGGTGCGGCTCTTGTCACGCTCATGATGCATAACCTCCTGTGGGGGGACATCTGGACGGCGGTGTGGCGGCTGTTTCAGGCCAGCAGCCACACCGCCGTGTCCTGGGGGAGACGGCCCCGGTCGTCCAGGGGGCCGCCGGCGAGCAGGACATCCGTGTGGGCGGGGAGTTCCGCCGGTTCCGCCGCCAGGTTGACGACGCACACCAGCCCCGGGCCGCGCCGGAAGGCGAGGACGCCCTCGGCCGAGGGGAGCCAGGTCAGCGGCTCGCCCCGGAACGCCTCAGTGGTGCGCCGCAGCCGCAGCGCCTCCCGGTAGAGCGACAGCATCGAGCCGGGGTCGCCGCTCTGGCGGTCCACGGCGTACGCCTCCCAGCCCTCGGGCTGCGGCAGCCACGGTTCCCCGTGAGAGCCGAAACCGCTGTACGGGCCGTCCGCGGTCCACGGCAGCGGCACCCGGCAGCCGTCCCGCCCCGGATCGCTGCCGCCGGAACGGAAGTGCATCGGGTCCTGGATGCGGTCGAGCGGGACGTCCGCCTCGGGGAGGCCCAACTCCTCACCCTGGTACAGGTAGGCGGCCCCGGGCAGCGCGAGCGTCAGCAGAGCCGCGGCGCGCGCCCGCCGTTCGCCGAGTGCCAGATCGGTCGGCGTACCGAACGCCTTCGTGGCGAAGTCGAACCCGGTGTCCTCCCGGCCGTACCGGGTCACCGTCCGGGTCACGTCGTGGTTGCACAGCACCCAGGTGGCCGGGGCGCCGACGGGCGCGTGCTCGGCAAGGGTGTCGTCGATCGTCCGCCGCAGCCGGTCCGCCCGCCACGGGCACGCCAGGAAGTTGAAGTTGAAGGCGGTGTGCAGCTCGTCCGGGCGCAGATAGCGGGCGAAGCGCTCCGAGTCCGGCAGCCAGACCTCGCCCACGAAGACACCCTGGTACTCGTCCGCGATGGCCCGCCAGGACCGGTAGATGTCGTGCAACTCGTCCTGGTCGATGTACGGATGGGGGTCCACCCCCTCCACGAAGTCGGCGAGCGCCGGATCCTTGGCGAGGAGGGCTGCCGAGTCGATCCGCACACCGGCCACCCCGCGCTCGAACCAGAAGCGCAGGATCTCCTCGTGCTCCCGGCGGACCGCCGGATGGGCCCAGTTGAGGTCGGGCTGCTCGGGCGTGAAGAGGTGGAGGTACCACTCGCCGTCCGCCACCCGGGTCCAGGTGCGCCCGGAGAACTGCGAGGGCCAGTCGTTGGGCGGCAGTTCGCCGTCCTCGCCCCGGCCGGGCCGGAAGTGGAACAACTCCCGCTCGGGACTGCCCGGTCCGGCCTCCAGGGCCGCCCGGAACCAGGCGTGTTGGTCCGACACGTGGTTCGGCACGATGTCCACGATCACCCGGATGCCGGACTGGCGGGCCTCGGCGATCAGCTTCTCCGCTTCGGCCAGCGTCCCGAAGGCCGGGTCGATGGTGCGGTAGTCGGCGACGTCGTATCCGCCGTCGACGAGCGGCGAGACGTACCACGGCGTGAACCAGATGGCGTCCACGCCCAGGTCGGCGAGATACGGCAGTCTCGACCGGACGCCCGCGAGGTCCCCGGTACCGTCCCCGTCACCGTCGGCGAAGCTGCGTGGGTACACCTGGTAGATGACGGCGC
>NZ_JBHWZJ010000287.1:0-8985 GCF_042728415.1 Streptomyces sp. NPDC060198
CTGCTTCTGCTCGTCCGTGCCGAAGCCGAGGATGGTGGGGGCCGCCATCCCGAGGCCGATGCCGATCCGGCGGGGGTCGTTGTCGGGGGCGCCGGCGGCGGCGAGTTCGGCGTCGACGACGGGCTGGAGGGAACGGGGGGCGTCGAGGCCGCCCAGGCCCACCGGGTAGTGGATCCAGGCGAGCCCCGCGTCGAAGCGGGCACCCAGGAACTCGGTACGTCCGGTGGTGGCCGGAGGATGTGCGGCGAGCAGCTCACGGGTACGGCGGAGCAGGTCGGGGGCGTCGACGGTGGTCATCGGGCGCCTCCGGTCGGCAGGACGACGACGCGGCCGGTGGTCGTGCCGTTCGCGACCCGCTGGACGGCGTCCGCCGCGGCGGACATCGCGACACGCTCGCTGACCAGCGGCTTCACGAGGCCTTGGTCGGCCAGCTTGGTCAGTTCGTCGTGGCAGGCGCGGACGGCCGCCGGGTCCTTGGTGTTGTAGAGGCCCCAGTGGAGCCCGAGGACGGAGTAGTTCTTGACGAGTACGTGGTTGAGCGCCGGCGTGGGGATGGTGCCGCCGGCGAACCCCACGACGACGATCCGGCCCTCGAAGGCGATGCACTTGACGGACTTGGCGTAGGCGTCGCCGCCGACCGGGTCGTAGACGACGTCCGCGCCGCGCCCGCCGGTGGCCTCCTTGACCACGGCGACGATGTCCTCGGTGCGGCGGTCGATGACCAGGTCGCAGCCGAGTTCGCGGGCGACGGCGGCCTTCTCGGGCCCTCCGGCGACCCCGATGACGGTGGCTCCGGCGGCCCTGCCCAGCTGGACGGCGGCGCTGCCCACTCCCCCGGCGGCGGCGTGCACGAGAAGGGTCTCCCCGGGCTGGATACGGGCCCGGCGGTGCAGGCCGAACCAACCGGTCTGGTAGCCGATGTGCAGGGCCGCGGCCTCCGCGTCGTCCAGTGCATCGGGGGCCGGCAGCAGGGCCGTCTCGTCCACCACGACGTACTCGGCGAGGCCGCCGTGCGGGAGTGCCGGGGTGGCGAGCACCCGGCGTCCGTCCTCGGTCTCGCCGCAGATCTCGACCCCGGGCGTGAAGGGCAGTGGGGGCCTGACCTGGTACTGGCCCCGGCAGAGCAGTGCGTCGGGGAAGTTGATGTTCGCCGCACGCACCTTGAGGAGTGCCTGGCCCGCGCCGGGGACCGGGCGGTCCGTCTCGTCGAGGGTCATCACCTCGCTCGGTTCGCCGTTCCGGTGCACTCGCCATGCCTGCATGAAGGCCTCCACAAACCTGTCGGCGTAACTCCTGCTCCGGCGCATACTAAGCGGTCGCTTGCCCCCCTGGGAACACTCCGAGGTCTTCGGAAGCGGGCGGGCGGGGGACGCGAGGGGTGGCCCCTGCCGGACCTGTCAGTCGGTCTTCGGCCGGGCGATGACGTGCATGCGTTCCCCCTGCGGCCCGAAGAGACTGAGGAACTCCACCGTCTCCTCCCCGGCGGGGCCGAACCAGTGCGGCAGCCGGGTGTCGAACTCGGCGGCCTCGCCCGGTCCCATCACCAGGTCATGGTCGGCGAGGAGCAGCCGCAGCCGTCCGGAGAGGACGAACAGCCATTCGTACCCCTCGTGGGTGCGCTGCTCGCGGGGTTCGTCCGTACCGCCCTGCTGGACGAGTTTGTACGCCTGGAGTCCGCCTGGCCTGGCGGTGAGGGGGTACATGGTCCGGCCGTGGCGGACGACGGGCTTGGCCCGGACCCTGGGGTCGCCCACGGGCGGGGCGCCGATCAGGTCGTCGAGCGGGACTTCGTGGGCGCGGGCGATGGGTAGCAGCAGTTCCAGACTGGGGCGGCGACCGCCGGACTCCAGTCGGGAGAGAGTGCTGACGGAGATGCCGGTGGCCGCCGAGAGGGCGGCGAGGGTCACCTCACGGTCCTTGCGCAGACGGCGCAGCCGGGGACCGACTCCGGAAAGCACCGCGTCCAGTCCGGGGTCGCCTTGCGTCTGTTCCCTCATGAGGACCAGTGTGCCGAATCGGCAAGGGCATTTGTCAAGAGCGCGGCGCCTCGGCGGGCCCGTCGGCGAGGCGGGCCGCACGCGGGTGCCCGGACGCGAGGTGCTGGGCGCGGATGCCGGGCGCGCCGCGCCGGGCCGCGTGACGGGGAGGGGTGACGGCCTGCCGAGGCGACCGGACCCGCCACTGTCAGGCCAGGGAGAGGAAGAGCTTCTCCAGGCGGGCCCGCATCCGCTCCCGGTCCTCGGGGTCCGCCGTACCCTCGGCCAGACAGTGCTGCAGTCCGGTCGCGATGATCGCGAAGCCGGCCCGGTCCAGCGCGCGCGAGACCGCCGCCATCTGTGTGATCACGTCCTCGCAGTCGCGGCCCTCCTCGATCATGCGGATGACCGCGCCGAGCTGACCCTGCGCACGGCGCAGACGGTTGAGGACGGACTTCAGTTCGGCAGCCGCCATGTCGAGTTCCACACACACTCCTCCGAATACCCCCAGGGGTATTTTATCCTCTCCGGGGCAGGAGGAATCCGTTCCGCTTGCCCATGAACGAAAGGACAATCCCTCGTGACCAGCCCGGCATCCCTCTCCCCCGCCCAGGCCGCAGCCCGCCTGGAGGAATTCACCGTCATCGACGTCCGGGGTCCCGGCGAGTACGCCTCGGGGCACGTACCCGGCGCGCACAACGTCCCGCTCGACCGTATGGCCGAGGCCCTCCCGGCCCTGAAATCCGCCGCGGCACGGGGCGCCCTGCTCGTGGTGTGCGCCTCGGGCGTCCGCTCCACCCGCGCGGCCGAGATACTCGCCGACGCCGACATAGCGTCCACGACTCTGACGGGCGGCACCTCCGCCTGGGAGAGCACCGGGCACGACCTGGACCGCCCCGCCGGAGCGAAGGCGGTCTGGCCCATGGAGCGCCAGGTCCGGTTCGCGGCGGGCTCCCTGGTGGTGGCGGGTGTCCTCGCCGGCCGCCGCTTCCCCGCCGCGCGCTGGCTGTCGGCCGGTATCGGTTCGGGTCTCGTCTTCTCCGCCGTCAGCAACACCTGCGGCATGGCGGCGGTGCTCTCCAAGCTGCCGCACAACCGCACCCCGCGGACCGCCCCGGACTTGAACGAGACGCTGGAAGCCATCCAGAGCTGACATCCCGCACGTCCGCTCGGCAGCGGCCGGCCCGCAGGGAATGTCGTCGCGGGCGGCCCGCAGCCTGCGGCCCACCACGGCGCCGGAGCGGTGAGGCGGGGCGGTGTGAAGGCCGAAGGGACAATCCTCAGGTCCTGGCCGGGCCGGCCAGGACCTGAGCGGGCCTACGTCCCAGGCCCGTTCCGGAGCCGGGGCGGTCCGGCGGAAGGTCCTTCCTCCCTCGTCCCCGCCCCGGTCCGGGCTCGCTCAGACGTCGTCGCGGACCATGGCCAGCAGACGGTCCAGCACGCGCGGTCCGCCCGCGCGCAGGCCGTCGTGCTCGAACTCGTTGGTCACCCACGTCCGCAGTCCGCGGATGCCCGACGCCGTGGCGAGGGCGTGGGCCGTGTCCACGTACATGTCGTCGTGGTACACGGCAGCCGCGACGGGGACCTCGTTGGCGGCGAGGCGCTCCTTGTCGTACAGCTCCGGCCAGTCGGTGCGGGCGGCCAGCAGGTCCGCGGTCTCGCGCAGCGGGCGCAGCGCGGGGTCGGTTTCGAAGTGCCACGGGTGGATGCTCTCGCCGGTGAAGAGCAGCGGGCCGTCTCCGGCGAGTACGGTTGCGGCGTCGAACTGCGGGAACTCCGCGCGGACGCGTTCGGCGGACCAGGCGGTGGGCCGCTCGCCCTGGCCGTAGATCGCCTCGTGCATGAGGGCGTAGAGCGGGTGCCCGGCAAAGGAGTTCGCCGTGCGCACGGCCTCCTGGAAGGCGTCGGAGAGCGCGGGGCCGTCCGGCGTGGCGACGAAGGCGTTCTCCAGCAGGTAGTGGAGCTGGTGGCTTCCCTGGCTGCCGCCGAGCATGATGCCGAGCGACTGGAAGCCCTCGGGCGTCAGCTCGTGGCCGGCCGACTCGACCTGGTGCGACGCGAGGTACGCGGCGATCTCGCGCGCCCGCGCGACGTCCTGCGGGTAACGGGCGTAGTGGGCGGCGACCTTCCGCTCGATGCGCGGGTAGGCGGCCCGGTACACCTCGTCCGCGTGGGCGTCGAGCGACGGCAGTCCGCCCGTGATCAGTACGGACGCCAGACCCTCGGGGGCGGACGACAGATAGCGGACGGCGCAGAACCCGCCGAAGGACTGGCCGAGAACCGTCCAGGGGCGCCCATCGGTGAGCCGCTCCCGGATCAGTTCGCAGTCCCGCACGATGTTGTCGGACCGGAAATGGCTCAGATACGCGGCCTGTTCGGCGGGGCCGCCGCGCATCGGCAGGGTCTGCCGGTTCGCCGGGGTCGAGAGTCCGGTACCCCGCTGATCGAGGAGGAGTACCCGGAAGTCCTCGAGGGCCCGACCGAGCCACGCCTCCGTACCGAGGAACCGCCGCGCTCCGAACCCGGGGCCGCCTTCCAGGTAGACCAGCCAGGGCAGGTCCTCGCCGGCCTTCGACGGCGCGACCGCCTCCCGGCCGAAGACCTCGATCCCCTCGCCCTCGGGATCGGCGTGGTCGAGGGGGACGGTGAACCTGCGGTCCGTGAAGACGACGCCCGGGTGGCGGAAACTGCTCATAGTGCTGCTCCTGAATCGTTCGGATTCCGGACAGTTCAGCACACGGCCCCCACCTGGCTCTTTCCACCCCCGGCCCTGGTGCTCTCCGGGCCCGCCGTCAGGTGACGGAGCCCTCCCTCGCGCGCCGGTAGGCGCTGCCGTCGCGGGTACGGGTCAGCAACCGCGCCTCGACCAGATAGCGGCGAAGGGCCGCCGCGTCGTCGTGGACCGTCAGAAGCGCGTCGTTGACCTCGCGTTCCGTGTAGTCCCGTCCGGGCTGGAAGAGCGTCTCGGCGAGGTGGGCCAGCAGCGGACCCCGGCGGGCGGCCTTGCGCGGGACGGACTTCAGCCGCCCGTGGGAGAAGAGGTCCGCGAGAGGGTGGGCGGGACGTGTGTCGTTGTCGGGCATGAAAGGCAGCGTCGCAGCACGGCGGTCGTGCCCGCAACGCGGTTTTCGCGTCGCATCCACGTCGCTCACCAGGGGCGATGCGGTACGCCGGAGGCCACCCGGAGCGACGCGAACGGGTACGCAGGCGAGGGTGTGTCCGGCGGATCAGGTCTTGACCGGCTCCCGGCGGGGCACCTAGGTTCGGGATAGAAAGCGCTTGCTAACGGCGGGCGCACCACCGTCGAGCCGAGGGTCCCGCCATGCCCACTCCCGCCCCACCTCCGCGTCCGGTGCGCGTCGCGATCGTCGGTACGGGCGCCGTCGCCCGGGTCGGGCATCTGCCCGCGCTCCTCGCGATCGCGGCGGAGCAGCCTCTGGAGATCGTCGCGGCGGTCGACCGCGACGCCACCGCGGCCGAGGCGTTCAGGGCGGAGGCCGGTATCGGCGCCGCCTACACGGATCTGACGGCGATGCTGGCCGAGCGGCGCCCGGACCTCGTCGTCCTGTGCACCCCGCCGCGTTTCCACCGGGAACAGACGGTCGCCGCGCTGCGGGCCGGTGCGTGGGTGTGGTGCGAGAAGCCGCCCTGCCCGTCGCTGGCGGACTTCGACGCGATCGAGGCGGCCGAGGACCCGGAGTGCGGCGGCCCGTACGCGGCGATCGTCTTCCAGCACCGGTTCGGCTCGGGAGCGGACCACGTGGGGAGGCTGCTCTCGTCCGGCGCGCTGGGCAGACCGCTGGTGGCCCACTGCCAGACCACCTGGTACCGCGACCGGGCGTACTACGCGGTGCCCTGGCGGGGGCGGTGGGACAGCGAGGGCGGTGGCCCCGCGATGGGGCACGGTATCCACCAGATGGATCTGCTGCTCGATCTGCTCGGCCCGTGGGAGGAGATCCGTGCGATGGCCGGAAGGCTGGTCCACGACGTGGAGACGGAGGACGTCTCCACCGCGCTGGTGCGGTTCGCCGGCGGCACGCTGGCGACGGTCGTGAACAGTGTGCTGAGCCCCGACGAGGTGAGCCGTATCCGCATCGACTGCGAGCACGCGACAGTGGAGCTGACCCATCTGTACGGCCACCGCAACGCGGACTGGCGGATCACCCCCGCGCCCGGGACGCCGCCCGGGCGGGTGGCCCGCTGGCGGGATTTCGGCGCCGACGTGCCCAGTTCGCACGAGGCCCAGCTGCGCGGGCTGCTCGCCGACCTACGGGCCGGGCGCAGGCCGCGCGGCAGCGGGGCGGACGGCCGCAAGAGCCTGGAGCTGGTCACCGCGCTCTACAAGGCGGCCTTCACCGGCGGCTCGGTCCGGGCGGGCGACATCGGTCCGGACGATCCGTACTACCACGCCCTGCACGGCGACGCGCCGGGCTGGGCGCCCGGCCCCGGGGGCACACCCGCCAGCTCCACGGACACCATGCCTGCGACGGGTACGACGACGGAGATCACCGCATGACCGCGCAGCCCGTTCTCGTCCACCGGCACGGCGACGACATCCGTGTCTCCGCGGCCTCCACCGGGGTGGAGCTGCTGCGGTACGTCTACCGGGCCGAGGCCGCCTGGGAGGCGCCGAAACCGTACATCCATCCACTGCGCACGCTCGCCGGCCGTACGGTCACCGACTACCGCCCCAACGACCACCGCTGGCACAAAGGGCTGCAGATGACCGCCTCGCACCTGTCCGGGCAGAACCTGTGGGGCGGCAACTCCTACGTGCACGGCGAGGGTTACCGCCCGCTGCCCGAGCGGGTCGGCTCGATGGCACACACCGGGTTCGACGAGATCTCCGCGCGGGAGGACCGGGTCACCCTCGTGGAACGGCTGACCTGGCATCCGTACACCGGTGAGCACTGGGCCGACGAGGTACGTCGGGTGGAGGTGCACGACATCGACCCGGTGGCCGGGAGCTGGGCCCTGACGTGGTCCAGTGCGGTGACCAACCGGCGTGCGGAGCCACTGCGGTTCGGCAGTCCGGCGACGCACGGGCGGGCCGGCGCCGGGTACACCGGTCTGTTCTGGCGCGGCCCCCGGGCCTTCCGGGGCGGCCGGGTACTCTCCGCCGACGGCGAGGGGCCGGGGCTGATGGGGAGCCAGTCCGACTGGCTCGCGTACACCGGGGAGCACGACGGCTTCGACGGCCACGCCACGGTCGTCATGGCCCACGCCCCCGAGAACGACCACACCGGCGCGAGCGGGGAGCACCCGGCGCACTGGTTCGTGCGCAACGACTCCTACGCCGGCATGGCCCCGTCGTTCGCGTTCCACGAGGAGCTGGTGCTCGACCCCGGCAGGACCCTCACACGGCGCTACCGGGTACTGATCGCGGACGGCGCCTGGGACCGGGACCGGATCGAGCACGGTCTGGGCCGGATGGCCTGGTAGGAGGCGCGCCGGACCCCACCGGGCCCGGATCGCCCACGCCCGGTGGGGCCGGGGCGGACCGGCTTGCGTCCGTACGGTGGCACCTGGAAGCGAGGGTGCTGCGAACCCGATCTTCGGGGCAGTTTGTAGGAATGTCTGTTTCCGCACCCGTACTCGAACTAGTCCGGCGCACCACCGAACCGGCGGCCGTACAGACCCTGCGTTCCACGGCCGCCGCTGTCATCGCGTTCTCCGTGGCGCAGGCGACGCTGCCTCAGCCGGCGCCGCTGACCGCTCCCCTGACGGCGCTGCTGGTCGTGCAGGTGACCCTCTACGCGACGCTGACCACCGGCATCCGCAGAGTCAACTCGGTGATCGTCGGCGTCCTCATCGCGATCGGTTTCAGCGCGCTGGTGGGTCTGAACTGGTGGAGCCTCGGACTGACGATCTTCACCGCCCTGCTGATCGGCCGGGTCGTGCGGGTCAACGAGTTCGTCCCCGAGGTGGCGATCAGCGCGATGCTCGTGCTGGGCGTCTCCCAGGTCGCCGACACCGCCTGGGACCGGATCCTGGAGACCTTGATCGGCGCGGGGGTCGGGCTGCTCTTCAACCTCTTTTTCGCGCCACCGGTATGGGTGGAGACGGCGGGTGCCTCCATCGAGGGACTGGCCACCCGGATGGGCTCGATGCTGCGCGCCATGGGCCAGGAGATCGGTGGCCACATCCCCGTACCGGAGGCGGCCGCCCGGCTGCACGAGGCCCGGCGTCTCGACCACGACATCGTGGAGGTGGACGCCTCGCTGCGACAGGCCGAGGAGAGCCTCATGCTCAACCCGAGGGTGCGCCAGGGCCTGCTGAACCGGGTCGTCCTCAGAACCGGGCTCGACACGCTGGAGATCTGCGCGGTCGTGCTGCGCGTACTGACCCGCACCCTGACGGATCTGGCCAAGCAGCGCACCGAGGAGACGATGTTTCCCGAGGACGTGGGCGAGGGGCTGACCGAACTCTTCGACGGGATGGCCGAGGCCATCGAGGCGTTCGCCCGGCTGATCACCTCGCCCCTCGCGACGGGGGGCGAGCAGGCCGAGGACCGCCTCGCCGAGGCGCTTGCGCGGAGCCGGCAAACGCGCGACAGGATCGCAGATCTGCTGCTGGAAGACGTACAGGAGCACCCCCGGCAGTGGCAGCTGCACGGGGCGCTGCTGGCCGAGGTGGACCGCGTGCTCGACGAGCTCGACATCGACAAGCGGACGGAGCGGCTCGGCGAGGAACTGGACCGCCGGTCGGCCGAACTGCACGAGCGCCACCCCCTGCTGCGTCGGCTGAGGCGGAGGCTGAGCGGCAACGGCGCGCGGCGTCGGCCGGCGGAGAAGTCCTGAAGTCCGGTCACGGGGCCGTCCGGACCGTCCACAGCGCCGCCGAGGCCGGTTCCGGGTCGCCCACCGGCCGGGCCGACGCGCCCGGGAGCCCCTTCGTATCGGTTCGCGCGCAACCCATTGACCGCCGATTCCGGTTGACGTACCGTCACCGGCGTTCGCATACAAGAACTCGGTTCAGATGAACGAACGTCGTTCCTCAGGTTTTCCCG
>NZ_JBHWZJ010000288.1:0-8956 GCF_042728415.1 Streptomyces sp. NPDC060198
GGATCCATGTGATCCGTGCCCCACGGGCATTCCGGGGCTTTTGCCCACCGGTTCCGATGGGTAAGGTTAGGATTGCCTCACCGCGTCGGGAGGTGCCCCGCACGCTCCCCGGGAGGTGAACCGCATGTACGTCTGCTCCTGCTTCGGCGTCACCGAACAGCAGGTGAAGCAGCATGCGGCGGCCGGGGCCTGCACTCCCCGGCAGATCGCCTCCGCCTGCAAGGCCGGCACCGACTGCGGCGGATGCGTCCGCCGCATCCAGGCGCTGCTGGGCCGGGGCGAGTGCCCGCGCCGGGAGCTGCTGGAGCGCCGCGCCGACCCGTCGGCCGCCTCCGTGGACCTGCCGGACGCCGCGGACCCGCTGGAGACCGCGTTCCCCGAAGCCGCCTGACCGGAGCCGTCCGCGTGCGCGCGGTCCGTGGGCGTCAGCCCTCAGGCTGCTCGATCTGCTGGGCGATGTAGAGGGGCTCGCCGAGCTTCTCCACCAGCTCCAGCTGGGTGTCCAGGTAGTCGATGTGGTGCTCCTCGTCCTCCAGGATCGACTCGAAGATGTTGGCCGAGGTGATGTCGCCCTTGGCCCGCATGACCTCGATACCGCGCTTGAGGCGGTCGATCGCCTCCACCTCCACCTGGCGGTCGGCCTGGAACATCTCCGTCACGGTCTGGCCGACACGGACGTGGAAGAGGCGCTGGTAGTTCGGGAGGCCGTCGAGGAAGAGGATCCGGTCGGTCAGGATCTCCGCGTGCTTCATCTCGTCGAACGACTCGGCCCGGGTGTACTTGGCGAGCTTCGTCCAGCCGAAGTTGTCCTGCATCTTCGCGTGCAGGAAGTACTGGTTGATGGCAGTCAGTTCGGCAGTCAGCTGTTCGTTCAGGAACTCGATGACCTCGGGGTCGCCCTGCATCGCAGAGGCTCCTTCCAACCGGTGTACCGGACAGTTGCGCAGATCCTCGCACCGCACCCCCGGGGCGTCCAGTAAGTGCATGCTTAGTACGAGTTGCGCCATTCGCTTCGTCCCTGGTCATCACCACCCCTGCCTGTCTGTCACCATGGAGGCATGGGTCAGCCGGAAAGTGAGGGGTACCGCGCAGCGGGGCAGTCCGAGCTCCCGCCGGGCCAGCGACTGCAACGCGGGTGGCCGGTGACCCACTACGGTCCTGTACCCAAATTCCGCCCCGAACGCTGGGAATTCCGGGTCTTCGGAGCCACCGCCGACGGCGAGAAGCGCTGCTGGAACCACGAGCAGTTCTCGGAACTCCCCTTCTCCTCGGTCGTCGCCGATCTGCACTGCGTGACCAAGTTCTCCATGCTGGGCTCCGAGTGGGGCGGCGTGCCCGCCTCCGTCGTCCTCGGTCTCGCCCCGCCCGCCGCCGACGTCACCCATGTGATGGTGTGGGCCGAGTACGGCTTCTCCTCGAACCTCCGGCTCGCCGACTTCGCCTCGGAGCGCACCCTCTTCGCCACCCACAAGGACGGCGAACTCCTCACCGCCGAGCACGGCTTCCCGCTGCGCCTGGTCGTCCCGCACCTGTACGCCTGGAAGGGCCCGAAGTGGGTCCGCGGCATCGAGTACATGACGGCCGACCGACGCGGTTTCTGGGAGGAGCGCGGCTACCACAACATCGGCGACCCGTGGAGCGAGCAGCGCTACTCCTACCAGGAGAAACCCGGCGACGGCCCGGAGCTCTGAGCCCCGGGCTCCGAGCCGGTGGCGTCCGAGACCGTGGGGTCCGAGCCCGCGACCCGGTCCCCGCCGGGGCTCAGGAGCCCGCGGAGGCCCGCAGTTCCTTGAGTCGCGCCACGTCCGCCGTGTGCCCCTCTTTCCCGCCCGGCGTCTCGATGACCAGCGGCACCCCGGCCGTCGCCGGGTGCGCGAAGAGCTCGCGGAACGGCTCCGCGCCGATGTGGCCCGCGCCGATGTTCTCGTGCCGGTCCTTGTGGGCGCCGGCCACGTCCTTGGAGTCGTTGGCGTGGATCAGCTTCAGCCGCCCCTCGCCGACCGTCTCCACCAGCAGGTCCAGGGTCTGCCGCATCCCGGACGGGCCCGCCAGGTCGTGGCCCGCCGCGTAGATGTGGCAGGTGTCCAGGCAGACGCCCAGCTTGGGGTGGGAGTCCAGCGCCTCGAAGTACGGCCCGAAGTCCCAGGTCCGCGAGCAGAGCGAGAAACCCTGTCCTGCGGTGGACTCCAGCAGGAGATCGGGATCGTCGTCGCGGGTCAGCTCGTCCAGCAGCGGGAGCATGTGGTCGCGCACCTGCGCGAGCGCCTGCTCCCGGGGCCGGCCGCCCGTCGCCGAGCCGGTGTGGACGACGACGCCCAGCGCGCCGATCTCGCGGGCCCGGCGCAGCGAGTGCCGCAGGGACTCCACGGACTTCTCCACGGTCGCCTCGGTGTGCGAGCCGAAGTTGATCAGGTACGGGGCGTGCACGTACACCGGCATGTCCCGGGCCGCGCACTCCTTGCGGAACAGCTCGTCCTGGTCGGGCTTCCCGGCCGGGGTGGCCCAGCCGCGCGGGTTCGCCACGAAGACCTGGACGGTCTCGGCCGCCAGTTCGTCGGCGTACGCGATGCCGGTCTTCACCAGTCCGCCGGCCACCGGGACGTGTCCGCCCACCGGGTTGCGCATGGTCACAGTCCCTTGGTCCTGATGGTGACGGTCGATCCCTCGGCCGCCCGGCCGCCGCCCTCGACGGACTGGCTGCCCACCGTGTCGCTGAAGGAGAGGAACGGCCGGTCGACCTTCACCTCGAACCCGGCGTCCTGAAGGATCTCCCGCGCCTCGTCCACGTCCTTGCCGGTGACGTCCGGCACCTCGATCATCCGAGGGCCCTTGGACACGGTGAGCTGGACGGTGTCCCCCTCGGCCGCCTCGGCGCCGGGGTCGGGGGTCTGCTCGGCGACGTCTCCGGCCACCTCGGGGGAGTTGATCCGGCCGGGCTTCACCTCGGCCTTGAGGCCTTCCTCCTCCAGGGCCGCGGTGGCGTCCTCGACGGAGAGCCCGGAGACGTCCGGGACGTCGACGGGGGAGCCCTTGCTCACGACCAGCGCCACGGCGGAGTCCGGGTGGCGCCCGGTGCCCGCCCCGGGGTCGGTACGGATCACCTCGCCGCGCCCGACGTCCTCGCTGAACTCCCGGGTCACCATGCCCGGAGCCAGACCGGCCTCCTTCAGCGTCCGGCGCGCGTCGGCCAGGGAGGTGCCCTCCACGTCGGGGACCTCCACGATCTCCGGGCCGCGCGAGACGACCAGCTTGACCGATTCGTTGCCCCGGACCCGGTCGCCGGGCGCGGGATCGCTGCTGATCACCGAACCCCGGTCGACCGTGTCGCTGTAGGCCTTGTCGACGGACTTCACGTCGAGCCCGGCCTCGTCGAGCCGCTTCTCGGCAGCCTCCTGGGGCTGGCCGAGGAGCGAGGGGACCTGGGTGAACTGGCCCGAGTTGATGTACCAGACACCGCTGCCGACCAGCAGCACCACCACCAGGGCGGCGACCGAGGCCCAGACCCCGCGGCGAGGGCCGCCCCCGGACCGTTCCGCCCGTCCGGACCGCCGGGGCCGGGCGGGCGCGACCGAGGCGTTGGCCGTCGCGGGCATCTCCAGCCGGCTCGTCCGGTGGGTGGTGCCCCGGTCCTCGGGGACGGCGCGCGGCAGCACGCTCGTACGGTCCTCGGCTCCGACGGAGCCGACCGGGGTGAGCGCCTGTGGCGGGGCGGCGTCCAGCTCGGCGTCGCTGAGCAGGGCCCGGGCTTCGAGGGTCTCGGAGAGCAGCACCACCGCGTCCTGCGCGCGGGCCCGGGCGTCGCGCGCGGTGGCCCCCGCGACCAGCGCGTCCAGCGCCGGGGAGAGCCCGGGCACGGCGGCGGACGGCGGGGGGACGTCCTGGTTGAGGTGCTGGTAGATGATCTGGGCGGCGTTCTCGCCGGTGTACGGCTTGGTGCCGGTCAGCATCTCGTACAGCACCACACCGCAGGCGTACACGTCCGAGCGGGTGTCCGCCGTGCCGTGCTCGATCTGCTCCGGAGCGAGGTAGGAGACCGTGCCCAGCAGGGAGCCGGTGGTGTCGGTGGCGGTGCCGACCGCGCGGACCAGCCCGAAGTCGGCGACCTTCACCCAGCCGTCGTCCCCTATCAGGACGTTCTCCGGCTTCATGTCGCGGTGCACGAACCCGGCCCGGTGCGCGGCGCCCAGCGCGGCCAGCACCGGCTCCAGGATGTCGAGCGCGGCGCGCGGCTGGAGGGCCCCGCGGTCCCGCAGCACCTCACGGAGCGTGCAGCCCGCGACGTACTCCATGGCGAGGTAGACGTAGGCGCCCTCGGCGCCCTGGTCGAAGACGGACACCACGTTGGGGTGCGCGAGGCGGGCTACCGACTTCGCCTCACGGATGAAGCGTTCGACGAAGGAGGCGTCGGCCGCGAGTGCGGGGTGCATCACCTTGAGGGCGAGCACCCGGTCGAGCCGGATGTCCACGGCCCGGTAGACCGTGGCCATCCCGCCCACCGCGATGCGCGCCTCGACGCGGTAGCGGCCGTCGAGCAGCCGTCCGAGCAGCGGGTCCTGGAGGGTCGTGTCCACCCGACGAGTCTACGAGCCGCCGCGGACACCCCGGGCGCCCCGGAGCGGGCCCGGGGCCGTATCGCAGCCGAGCCGTGACACGCCGGACCGTTCGGAACGCCGGGCGCTCCGGTCGGAACGTCGCCCGCTCCGGTCAGAAAGCAGGCCGCTCCGGGTCCAGGACCGCCCGGCCCTCCACCGGGGAGGAGGCCCGGGCGAAGTGCCGGCGGGGGATGCGGCCCGCCCGGCGGGCCAAACGGCCGCCGTCCACCGCGTGCCGCATCGCCGACGCCATCAGCTCCGGCTCCTGCGCCCGGGTCACCGCCGAGGCGAGCATCACGGCCGCGCACCCCAGCTCCATCGCCAGAGCCGCGTCCGAGGCGGTGCCCGCCCCCGCGTCCAGGATCACCGGGACCCCGGCCCGCTCCACGATCAGCTCGAAATTGTGCGGGTTGCGGATGCCGAGCCCGGAGCCGATGGGCGAGCCGAGCGGCATGACCGCCGCGCAGCCCACGTCCTCCAGCTTCCGTGCGAGGACCGGGTCGTCGTTGGTGTAGGGCAGCACGGTGAACCCGTCGTCGACCAGGATCTCCGCCGCGTCCAGCAGCTCGACGGGGTCCGGCAGCAGGGTCCGCTCGTCGGCCACCACCTCCAGCTTGACCCAGTCCGTGCCGAGGGCCTCCCGGGCCAGCCGGGCGGTCAGCACCGCCTCACCCGCGGTGAAGCAGCCCGCCGTGTTGGGCAGCACCCGGATCGAGAGGCGCTCCAGCACGGAGAGGACCGAACCCTGCACGGTGGGGTCCAGCCTCCGCATCGCGACGGTGGTCAGCTCGGTGCCGGACGCGACGAGAGCCCGCTCCAGCACGTCCAGGCTGGGGGCGCCGCCGGTACCCATGATCAGCCGGGACGAGAACTCGTGTCCGCCCAGGTGGAAGAGATCGTCGGACATGGTCAGCCTCCCTGCACCGCGGTGAGGACCTCGACGCGGTCGCCCCCGGCGAGCGGGGTGGTGTCCCACGCCGAGCGCGGCACCACGCTCTCGTTGACGGCGGCGGCGACCCCCGAGGGCGCCCGGGTCAGGGACGCCAGGAGGGCGCCCAGGGTGGTGCCGGCGGAGACCTCGCGCGGGTCACCGTTGACGGAGACGGACACCCCGGCGGTCACGTCGGCCGGTCCGGCCAGGTGGTCGGTCATGCGTACTGCTCCTCGCGCGCGGGGACGGTGGGGGTGGTGAAGCGGCCGGCCGCGAACGGGCGGGCCACCTCCGGCAGCTCGCCGGTGGTCAGCACGTGCGCCATGACGTCGCCGGTGACGGGGGTCAGCAGCACCCCGTTGCGGTGGTGGCCGGTGGCGACCAGCAGGCCCGGCAGCGCGGTCGGGCCGAGCACCGGCGCGTTGTCCGGGGTGGCGGGACGCAGCCCGGCCAGGGTCTCGGTGAGCGGGAGTTCGGTGATGCCCGGTACCAGCTCGTGGGCGTCGCGCAGCAGCTCGTACACCCCGCCCGCCGTCACCGTGGTGTCCCAGCCCATCTCCTCGCTCGTCGCGCCGACGACCAGCTCGCCGTTCTCGCGCGGTACGAGGTACAGGTCCTGGCCCCGCACCACCGCGCGCACGGTCCGGCTGAGGAAGGGGGCGTACGCCCCCGGCACGGCCATCCGCAGCACCTGGCCCTTCACCGGGCGCACCGGCGGGGCGACGCCCTCCGGCAGCCCGGGGAGCCTGCCGCTGAGGCTCCCGGCGGCCAGCACGACCTGCCCGGCCGAGACCGCGGTGGCGTCCGCGAGCAGCGCCCCGGACGCCCGGCCGCGCGCCACCTCCAGCCGCTCGCAGGGGCTGCGGTGGAAGACCACCCCGGCCCGCTCGCAGGCCGCCAGCAGTGCCGCCGCCAGTCGGCGGGGGTCGACCTGGTGGTCGCCGTCCACCCGCAGCCCGCCCCGTACGCCCGGCGCCAGCATCGGCTCCAGCCGCCGGCATTCGCGCCCCGAGAGCCACTGCGAGTCGAGCCCGGACCGCTCCTGGAGGGCGTGCAGTTCGCGCAGGTGCGCCCGGTCGTCGGAGTCCAGCGCCACCGCGAGGGTGCCGCAGGCGCGGAAGCCGGTCTCCCGGCCGCTCACAGCCTCCAGCTCCGCCACGAACTCCGGGTAGCGGGCCGCGGAGGCGAGGTTGAGCCCGAGCAGCATCTGCTCGCCGTAGTGGAGTTCGGTGACGGCGGCCAGCATCCCGGCCGCCACCCGCGCGGCGCCGCCGCCCGGTTCCGGATCGACGACCGCCGTCCTCAGCCCCGCCTGCGCGGCCCGCCAGGCGGTCACCAGGCCGATGATGCCGCCCCCGACGACGAGCACGTCGTACGAGGGCCCCCGGCGGCCGGCGCCGGTCGTGCTCGCGTCCTCGGCGGCCGTCGGTTCCCGTGAAGCACGCATGGATGTCCAGCCCCTCCCTTCGCCGGCATGACCCGGATCAGGTTCGTACGGTCGGAGGCCGCCAGCCTCCCTCTCAGCCCGGTTCGTCCGGGCTCCCGCGAGTGTCTTTGCCCGGCCACCCTAGTTGTTCGGTCCATGGAGGCGCCGCACGGGCCTGCCGACCCCGTGAACTGGCGGAGCGTCAGGTCCTTAGGGTGGGTACGTGAGCGAACAGAGCGACCAGCGGGCGCCGGAGCACGGCGTCGTCATCGTCGGAGCGGGCATGGCGGGGGTACGGACCGCCGTGGCGCTGCGGGACGAGGGGTACACCGGGCCCGTCACCCTGATCGGAGCGGAGCCCCACCAGCCCTACGACCGGCCGCCGCTCTCCAAAGCCGTACTGCTCGGCACCGCCGAACACTCCGCCTTCGACATCGACTTCGAGGCCCTCGGCGTCCGCCTGCGCCTCGGGCTCTCCGTCGAGGGCCTGCGTCCCGCCGACCGGGAGGTGGACACCGAGGCCGGCCCGGTGCCGTACGACGTGCTGGTCCTCGCCACCGGAGCCGAACCCCTGACGCTGCCCGGCTCCGAAGGGGTCCCCGGCGTCCACCTGCTGCGCACCCTGGACGACGCGGCGCGGCTGCGGCCCGTCCTCGCCGCGAAGCACGACGTCGTCGTGGTCGGCGCGGGCTGGATCGGCGCCGAGTTCGCCACCGCCGCCCGTGCCGCCGGCTGCGCGGTCACCGTCGTGGAGGCCGCCGCCCGCCCGCTCGCCGGGGCACTGCCCGCCGAGGTCGCCGCCCCCATGGCCGACTGGTACGCCCGCGCCGGCGCCACGCTCCTCACCGGCGCCCGGGTCGACCGCGTCGAGCCGGGCGCCGTGGTCCTCGCCGACGGACGCAGGCTCCCGGCCGGCGCGGTGGTCGTCGGCATCGGCGCCCGCCCCGCCACCGGCTGGCTCGCCGGCTCCGGCATCGCGCTCGGCCCGGACGGATCGGTCATCGCCGATGCCGCGCTGCGCACCTCGGTGCCCGGGGTGTACGCGGTCGGGGACTGCGCCTCGTACCCCTCCGCGCGCTACGGCGCACGCCTGCTGGTCCACCACTGGGACAATGCGCTCCAGGGCCCGCGCACCGTCGCGGCGGGCATCACGGGGCCGGCCGCGGAGGGCGCGGCCGCGGAGCCGTACGACCCGGTGCCGTACTTCTGGTCCGAGCAGTTCGGCCGCTTCGTCCAGTACGCCGGGCACCACGCGGACGCCGACACCCTGCTGTGGCGCGGCGACCCGGCCGACGAGGAGTGGACCGTGCTCTGGCTGCGCGACGGCGCGCTGGTCGCCCTGCTGGCGGTCGGCCGTCCGCGCGATCTCACCCAGGGGCGCAAGCTCGTCGCCTCGGGCCGGACGGTCGATCCCGAGCGGGCCGCCGACCCCTCCGTACCCCTGAAGTCAGCCGTCCGCTGAGTCTCCGCCCGGGATCCGCACCGGCCGCGCGCACCCGGCCGGCCCCCGCCGGGCCCCGGCGCGACCTGCGCGGACGCCATCCTGACAGGGTCCGTACGGTCGGCCCGGCTACCGGCTGTCGGTCCCAGATGGCACGCTTGTCCTCGTGACCCAGATTGACGCAAAGATCGATGCTCTCGTCCCTGCCTGGCTCCACCTCCCCGACATCGCGGAACTCCTCGACGTCGAGGTGACGCGTGTGCGGCAGTTGGTCAAGGAAGGCCAGCTGATCGCCGTGCGTCGCGGTGAGAACCGGACACTCCAGGTGCCCGCCGCCTTCATCGACGGCGACAAGGTGGTCAAGGGCCTCGCGGGGACCCTGACGCTCCTGAGGGACGACGGCTATTCCGACGAAGAGATGCTGGACTGGCTCTTCACTCCCGACCCGAGTCTGCCCGGCACCCCCGCGCAGGCGCTGAGCGAGAATCGCGGGACGGAGGTGAAGCGCCGCGCCCAGGCGCTCGCCGTCTGACCGAGACGACCGCACACGTGGTCGCGGGCCGTGC
>NZ_JBHWZJ010000289.1:0-8855 GCF_042728415.1 Streptomyces sp. NPDC060198
CGCCGTGTTGTCGGGATCGCCCCGATACATCCAGTATCGGGGCGACCCTCCGCCGTGCGATCGCACGCACCGGACGCCGCCGGACCCGCCCTCCGGACCCGCCCCACGGGCGGACGGCGCCACTTCCGCAGCACGCTTCAGTCGGCGCCGAACTCCATGGCGGCGCTGTCGAGCAGCTTGTCGCCGCCGGGGGCCTCGCCGCGCGAGGCGATCTCCTGGGCGTTGCCCTCGGGCATCGCACCGATCAGCGGAGTGGAAGCGGCCTGCGCACCGATCAGCGCCTGGTGGGAGGTGCCGACCATGCCGATGGCGGCGTACTGCTCCAGCTTGGCGCGGGAGTCGGCGATGTCGAGGTTGCGCATGGTCAGCTGACCGATCCGGTCCACCGGCCCGAAGGCGGAGTCCTCGGTGCGCTCCATGGACAGCTTGTCCGGGTGGTAGCTGAAGGCCGGTCCCGAGGTGTCCAGGACCGAGTAGTCCTCGCCGCGCCGCAGCCGCAGGGTCACCTCGCCGGTGACGGCCATGCCGACCCACCGCTGGAGCGACTCGCGGATCATCAGCGCCTGCGGGTCCAGCCAGCGGCCCTCGTACATCAGGCGGCCGAGGCGACGGCCCTCGTTGTGGTAGGTGGCGAGGGTGTCCTCGTTGTGGATCGCGTTGACGAGGCGCTCGTAGCACGCGTGGAGCAGGGCCATGCCCGGCGCCTCGTAGATGCCGCGGCTCTTGGCTTCGATGATCCGGTTCTCGATCTGGTCGGACATGCCCAGGCCGTGCCGGCCGCCGATGGCGTTGGCCTCCAGCACCAGGTCGACGGCGGAGGCGAACTCCTTGCCGTTGATGGTCACCGGGCGGCCCTGCTCGAAGCCGACGGTGACGTCCTCGGTCTCGATCTCGACGGACGGGTCCCAGAACCGCACGCCCATGATCGGGTCGACGCTCTCCAGGCCGGTGTCGAGGTGTTCGAGGGTCTTGGCCTCGTGCGTCGCGCCCCAGATGTTGGCGTCGGTGGAGTACGCCTTCTCCGTGCTGTCCCGGTAGGGCAGCCCGTGGGCGAGCAGCCACTCGGACATCTCCTTGCGACCACCGAGCTCGGTGACGAAGTCGGCGTCCAGCCAGGGCTTGTAGATGCGCAGCGACGGGTTGGCCAGCAGGCCGTAGCGGTAGAACCGCTCGATGTCGTTGCCCTTGAACGTGGAGCCGTCGCCCCAGATCTGGACGCCGTCCTCCAGCATGGCGCGCACGAGCATGGTGCCCGTGACCGCCCGGCCGAGCGGGGTGGTGTTGAAGTACGCGCGCCCGCCGGAACGGATGTGGAAGGCCCCGCAGGTCAGCGCGGCGAGCCCTTCCTCGACGAGGGCGGCCCGGCAGTCGACCAGCCGGGCGATCTCCGCCCCGTAGGCGTGGGCGCGTCCGGGCACGGAGGCGATGTCGGGTTCGTCGTACTGGCCGATGTCGGCGGTGTACGTGCACGGCGCCGCGCCCTTGTCGCGCATCCACGCGACCGCGACGGAGGTGTCGAGACCGCCGGAGAAGGCGATGCCGACGCGTTCCCCGACGGGCAGAGAGGTCATTACCTTAGACATAGGAAAAGTATGCACTTCGATGCATGTTCATGCAACCCGGTCGGCTGAGTCGTCGCTCACTCGATGGGGGGATGGTGGCCGAGGTGCCGACGGTGACTCCTTAGGGTGACGGTATGGGCGCCTGAGGTTACCGAACGTGACTGGGGGTAGGTCTCGCGTCGCCCCCGGCTGCCTCCTCGGTTCGTGCCGGCGAGGGGTCGGGGGGCGGAAGTGGAAGACACCTCGTACCCGCCTCTTCGGGGTGGGAGATCCAGGGAGACCGCTCATGGCAGTACGGAAGACCGCCGCGATCCTGTCGGCCGCGGCGGCGCTCGTCGCCGGCTCGCTCTTCGGGCTGATGGGGCCGGCGGCGGCCTCCGCCCGGCCCGACGCCGCCCTCGCGGCCGAGGCGCTGGCGGGCGCCCGCCAGCACGCGGTGGAGTCGCCCACCGTGGCGAAGGCCGCCGCCGCGCTGTCCTGTTCCTACACGTACGTGTGCGGGCAGGGCTCCAACGGCAACAGCTTCGCCTACACCAAGTGCAACACCCTCTACCAGCTCCCCAACCTGACCGGCAGTGGCCCCCTCGTCAACAACCAGACCCCCGGCACCGTGGCGTACTTCTACGACAAGAACCAGAACTTCCTCTTCTCCTCCACCGCCTATCAGTCGACGACGGTCAACTGGACCCCGGTCTGGTACGCCATCGCCTGCTGACGGGCCATCGGTGAGCGCGGCGGGGCGCCCGTGTCATTCCCGGGGCCGGTGGCCCGGGTGCCCCGCCCGTTCGCCCGAGGTCCCGTCAGGCGGAATCAGGGACTCCATAACCACATCCGGGTGCCCCGGCGCAAGCAGGACGGGTCGTACATCGGCACATTGCGGAACGTTCCGCGCACCCCTCTTGTGACCCGCCCGCGCGCCGTGCCATACAGGTCTGGACCAACGCCCCGGATGAAAGGCGGCAGCGCCGTGCAACGTCCCCCCACGCGTGTCGTGTCGACCTGTTCCGCAGCCCTTCTCCTCGCCCTGCTCACCGGCTGCGGCGGCTCGGCGGAGGCGTCCGACACCGACGCGCCCACCACCCCCCAGGACGTGACCGCCCAGGCGAGCAGCGCCACCTCCGTGCACGTCATGTGGGAGCCGTCCACCGACGACAAGGCGGTCACCGGATACGAGATCTACGACGGCGCCACCCGCGTGAAGACGGTCCCCGCCGCCAAGCACATGATCGACGTCGACGGGCTCACCGCGTCCACCGGATACACCTTCACCGTCCGGGCCCGGGACGCGGCCGGCAACCTCTCGAAGCCCGGCCCCGGAGTGTCCGTCACCACCCGGGCCACCCCGCCCGACGACCGGAAGGCGCCGTCCGTCCCGGCGGCACTGCGCGCCACCGCGGTCGGTACCGACAGCCTGACCTTGTCGTGGAAAGCCGCGTCGGACGACGTCGGCGTCTCCTCGTACGACGTCTACCAGGAGGACTCCCGCATCCACAGCGCCTCCGGCACCGTGACGAGCGCCCGGCTCACCGGCCTGCGGCCCGGAACCGTCTACACCTTCACGGTCCGCGCCCGTGACGCCTCGGACAAGTCCTCGGACGACAGCCGGTCCGTCGACGTCACCACCCGGTCCGCCCCCGGTGCCCCCGTGAGCACCGCCCCCACCGGTCTGCGCGCGGAAACCGGGGACGAGTCCGGCAGCTACGTCGTGAGACTCTCCTGGGACCAGCCCGAGGTGGGCGGAGTGATCCCCGGGTACGAGCTGTACCTCGACGGGAAGGCCACCACGACCATCGTCTGGGGCGGAACGCCCCCGAAGGGCCGCGCCACCTACGAGCTGACGCTCACCGAGCCGAAGGGCACCCGGCACTCCGTCAAGCTCCGGGCCAAGCTCCCCGACGGCAAGTGGGGCGACTTCTCCGCGCAGCGCACTCTCGTACTCGGCGGCTGACGGGCCGGCCGGCCGGTGCGGCGCCCGGCTTCGCGGACGCGCGGGAGGGCCCGCCCTGTGGTCCATTGATCCCTGAGGGTTGTCCGCGAAGCCCCGTGCCCGGCGAGGACCGTCACGGACACGCCCCAGAACCCCGGACGCGAGTACACGAGGAACAGGGGTGTGCACCATGGACCTGAGCACCCGGGTCGACGCGCTGATGGACGGTCTGACCGCCGACCTGGAACGGCTGACGGCCATTCCCTCCGTCGCCTTCCCCGGCTTCCCGCCCGAGCCGGTCCTGGAGGCCCACGATCTCGTGGTGGACCTGCTGCGCGGGGCGGGCGTCACACGGATCGACCGGCTGGACCTCCCCGACACCGCGCCGGTCATCGTGGCCGAGGTGCCGCCGCCCACCCCCGGCGCGCCCACCGTCCTCCTCTACGGGCACTACGACGTCCAGCCCCCGGGCGACGAGAGCCTCTGGCGGTCACCGCCCTTCGAGCCCACCCTCCTCGACGGCGGAGGCGGCCTCAGGGCCCGGGGCGTCGCCGACGACAAGGCGAACGTCATCGTGCACCTCGGCGTGCTGAGGGCTTTCGGCGGTGTGCCACCGGTCGGGCTGAAGATCGTCCTGGAAGGCCAGGAGGAATACGGCAGCGTCTTCGACGAGTACCCGCCCACCGACCCGGACCGCTTCGCCTGCGACGCCATGGTCATCGCGGACCTCGGTAACATCCGCCCCGGCAGCCCCACCCTCACCACGGGGCTGCGCGGTGCCGCGGAGGTCGTCGTCGAAGTCCGTACCCTCGCCGAGCCCCGGCACAGCGGCGAGTTCGGCGGCGCTGCCCCCGACGCCCTGCTGGCGCTGCTCACCGCGCTCTCCACCCTGCACGACGTGCACGGCGACGTGGCCGTCGAGGGACTGCGACGCGAGGAGTGGACCGGCACCACCTTCACCGAGGAGGAGTTCCGCTCCCTCGCCGGGGTGCTCGACGGGGTGCCCCTGACCGGATCGGGCAGCCTCGGCGAACGGCTCTGGAGCGGACCGGCGGTCACCGTCGTCGGCATCGACGCCCCGAGCGTCGACCACGCGGCCTCCGCCGTCGTGCCGTACGCCCGCGCCAAGCTGAACCTGCGCTTCCACCCGCTGCAGGACCCGCGGGAAGCGCGGGGACTCCTCGTCACCCACCTGGAGGCACTCCGCCCCTTCGGAATTCCGCTCACCGTCACCGCCGGGGACACCGGCCCCGGATTCGAGGCCCGGACCGACGGCCCGGCCTACCGGGCGGCCTTCGTCGCGCTGAGGGAGGGCTGGGGCGAGGAACCCGAGTACATCGCCGGCGGCGGATCGATTCCACTGGTGAACGGGCTGGCCAGGGCGGTGCCCAAAGCGGAGGTGCTGCTGTTCGGGGCCCAGGACAACATGTGCAACCTGCACGCCCCGAACGAACGGGTGCTCTTCTCCGAACTCCGGTCGGCGGTGATCGCCGAAGCCGCCTTCCTGCGGGAGTTCGCGGCCGGACACCGAGCCGGAGGCGCGGCATGAGCACACAGGTGACGGGCGGCGCCGACGCCGACGAGAGACCCCCGCCCAAGCGGAAGTTCACGTTCCCCAGTGCGCTGACGATCCTCGCCCTGGTGACCCTCGCCGTCTGGGCGCTCGCCTTTCTCATCCCCTCGGGAGCCTACGACCGCGACGCCGAAGGAGCCCCGGTCCAAGGCACCTACCACCGGGTCCCCGCCGGCCAGAGCCTCGTGGACCGGCTCAACGACCTCTTCCTCTCACCCGTCAACGGTCTGTACGGAATCCAGGATGCCAAGACCGGCCAGGTGGGACCCGATCTGGCCGGTGAACTGTACGGCAGCGCGGGCGTGTTCCTCTTCGTCATCGCGATCGGCGCGTTCATCACCGTCGTCTTCGCCACCGGAGCCCTCGACCGGGGCATCGGCCGCCTCGCCCACCGGCTGCGCGAGCGCGGCGCCCTGCTCATCGCCGGTGTCATGGTCGTCTTCTCACTGCTCGGCACCGTGGAAGGCTTTGCCGAGGAGACCCTCGGCTTCTACGGACTGATCGTGCCGCTGATGCTCGCCCTCGGCTACGACCGCATGGTCGCGACCGGCACCATCATCCTGGGCGCCGGTATCGGGGTGCTCTGCTCGACCGTCAATCCGTTCGCCACCGGCGTCGCCTCCTCCGCCGCCGACATCTCCCTCGGCGACGGCATTGTGCTGCGCGGGCTCATGTGGATCGTCCTGACGGCGGTCACCATCGCCTACGTCGTCCGGTACGCCTCCCGGGTCCGCAGGGATCCCGCACGCTCCCTCTCCGGCTTCCTGCCCGGCGACCGCGAGCAGTCGGCGGTGAAGGCGGAGGAACCGCCTCCGCTGACCCGGCTGCACCAGATCATCCTGGTCCTGGTCGGACTGACCTTCGCCTTCATGATCTTCTCCGTGGTCCCGTGGTCCAGTGCCATTTCCGGAGACGCCGAGGCCACTCCGTACGGCTTCGAACTCGGCTGGTCGTTCCCGCAACTGGCCGCGCTCTTCATCGTCGCGGCGGTGGTCGTCGGCGTGGTGGCCCGGTTCGGCGAACAGAAGCTGAGCGCGACGATCGTGCAGGGCGCGGCGGACTTCATCTCGCCCGCGCTCGTCATCGTGCTGGCCCGTGGCGTCACCGTCATCATGAACAACTCGCAGATCACCGACACGGTCCTGCACTCCATCGAGGGGGCGGTGTCCGGGGTCTCGTCCGGGCTTTTCGCGGTCGTCGTTTTCGTCGTCAACCTGCCCCTGGCGTTCCTGATCCCCTCCACCTCCGGGCACGCCACCCTCGCGATGCCGATCCTCGCACCCCTCGCCGACTTCGCGGGCGTCTCACGTGCCGTGGTGGTGACGGCCTGGCAGGCGGCGAGCGGCTGGATGAACCTCTGGGTGCCGACGACGGCCGTCACCATCGGCGGCATCGCGCTGGCGAAGATCGGCTACGACACGTACCTGCGCTTCGTCTGGCCGCTGCTGGCGATCCTGTTCGTCCTCATCTGCGGATTCGTCGCGCTCGGCGCGGTTTGGACCTGATCACGTCGGTTGATCCGGCATTCGGAGCGTTCCGCGCGTGAGGACGCCGATTCGTCGGGTGCCCATGTCCACTCGTCTCCGTCCACATTTTTTTGCTCGCCGGTCGGTCATTTCCCCGTCGTTTACGTGCGACCTGCCCATGTCCCTCCCGAATTTCACCCGGGGAGGGGCAATCAGGATTGCGCAAGGAATCCGGTCCGATCGGACAATGGACTTGCCCGGGGTGCCCTTCTGGGGATAGATCTATTTCACGACCCTGGGGAGGGGCGCCACCGCTGGTGGGGGGTTTTCCGTTTCCGTCATGCCGTGCGCCGGTGTCACGACCGACACCGTAGGCACGTCGACGGCGCCATACATCCGACACCGCATGACGCGTGAGTCGGCTCCGGCACGCGCGCCACTCTCCGTGGAGTCGTCATTTCCACAGGAGGCAGAATGCCCAACCCCGCAGTACCCGGGACCCGACGGTCCCGGAAGATGGCCACTTCGGCAGCGATAGTCTGCGCCGGTCTCCTGGTCAGCGGTTCGATGACGATCACCGCACACGCGGCCGGGAACGACGCGGCGACCCCCGGTACGGTCACCGTGCCGCAGCACTCCACCCCCGCGCACTCCACCTTCACCGCACCGGACCGCCAGGACGCCGTGGCGCCCAAGCCGTCCAACCCGATGGCCCGTTCCGCCGCCGCCCCCGTCACGGCCGCCCAGCGCGCCGACTTCGACGGCGACGGCACCGGTGACATCGCTTACCGCGAGAGCTGGGGTGACGTCTACACCGACTGGGGTTACAGCTGGGCCGACGTCATCTCCGGCGAGACCGGCGAGGTCAAGGACCTGCTGCTGCCCGGCGACATGACCGGCGACGGCAAGGCCGACCTGCTGACGGTGACTCCCACCGGATCGCTCCGGCTGTACAACGGTGTCAACGCGACCATCGACGGTGGCCTCAGCTCGTACACCACGCTCAGCAGCGGCTGGCAGGCGTACAACAAGCTCGTCGTCCCCGGTGACCTGAACGGTGACGGCGCTCCGGACCTGCTGGCCCGCAGCACCGCCGGTCTGTTCCTCTTCCCGGGTACGGGAACGAACTTCGGCAAGGGCATCCAGGTCGGTGGCGCCGGCTGGTCCCAGTTCGACCAGCTGGTCGGCGCGGACGACCTCAACGGTGACGGCATCGCCGACCTGGTGGTCCGCAACGCCAGCGGTCTCTACCTGTACCCCGGCAACGGCAAGGCCAACGCCTACCCGTTCGCGACCCAGATCAAGATCGGAGGCACCGGCTGGGCGCAGTACAACCAGATCACCGGCGGCACCGACTACAACGGCAACGGAACCGCGGACCTCACGGTCCGTGGCTACGACGGCAAGTTGTACTTCTACGACGGCAAGGGCAACGGCTTCTTCCAGGACCGAATCGCGCAGGCGACCACGGGCTGGAACACGGTCACGCAGCTGGCCGGGGCAGGCAACAACCCGGCCTTCGGCAAGTCCGGAGTCTTCGCCCGCACCAGCGGCGGCACCCTGTACTACTACGAGGGCACCGGACTCGGGAAGCTCTCGGCGAAGTACCTCATCGGCTCGGGCTGGGACCGCTCCTACAGCAGCCTCACCCACAGCGTCTCGCTCACCTCCAACGGGGTGTCGGACCTGATCGAGCACAGCAAGTACGACGGCCACCTGTACAACACGGCCAGCTACGCGCAGGGCGACCCCGAGGTCGCCGCCGGTTCGAAGTCGTACAACCTGGTCGTCGGCCCCGGCGACCTCAACGGTGACGGCAAGAGCGACCTGATCGCCCGCAGCTCCACCGCGCTGTACTTCTACGCGGGCAACGGCAACGGCCTCTCCTTCAAGGCCCGGGTCCAGGTCGGCGGCAGCGGCTGGAGCCAGTACAACAAGCTGGTCGGCGCCGGTGACTTCAACCGTGACGGTCACGCGGACCTCCTGGCCCGCAGCTCTGCCGGGCTGTTCCTCTACCCCGGCACCGGCAAGGCGGCCACCCCGTTCGGGGCCCGCGTCCAGGTCGGCGGCAGCGGCTGGAGCCAGTACTCCAACCTCACGGCTCCGGGCGACATCAACGGGGACGGCATCGCCGACCTCCTGACGTCCAACTCCAAGGGCCAGCTGTTCTTCTACGCGGGCACCGGCGTCACCAAGACGCCGTTCAAGGCTCGCGTCCAGATCGGCTCCGGGGGCTGGAACCAGTACCCCGACCTGGTCTGATCGCTGAACCCGGCGATGCGCGCTGAGCGCATCGGCGAACACCGGCCGCCCCGCCCCCGCACACC
>NZ_JBHWZJ010000290.1:0-8834 GCF_042728415.1 Streptomyces sp. NPDC060198
AGACTGGCGGTTGACCCTCTCGGGTTCTCCCGCCGGCCCGGCGACAGGTGTTCGGACACGCGGGGCCCAGGGCCCCGCGGTGGGTCTCAGCCCTCTTCGTGGGTGACGGCCCGGCGCGCGTCCGCGTCCAGCACGCCCCAGTTGATCAGCTGCTCCGTCAGCACGGAAGGCGACTGGTCGTAGATCACCGCGAGGGTGCGGAGGTCGTCCTGGCGGATCGAGAGGACCTTGCCGTTGTAGTCGCCGCGCTGGCTCTGGATCGTCGCGGCGTAACGCTGCAGCGGTCCGGCCTTCTCCGGCGGGACGTGGGCGAGGCGCTCCAGGTCCAGGACGAGCTTCGGCGGCGGCTCGGCCGCGCCGCCGGGGGTCGTACCCGGCAGCAGCTCCTGGACGGGAACGCCGTAGAAGTCCGCCAGCTCGGCGAGACGCTGGACGGTCACCGCACGGTCGCCGCGCTCGTACGAGCCGACGACGACGGCCTTCCAACGGCCCTGCGACTTCTCCTCCACGCCGTGGAGGGAGAGGCCCTGCTGGGTGCGGATGGCGCGGAGCTTGGCCCCGAGCTGTTTTGCGTATTCGCTGGACATAAGGCTCCCCGGACGCTCGAACATGATGCGGCGCCGCCGCGTGGCTGGTGACTCACTGTGAGGTTACGCAGCGTTACTTGGATGCGTCAAGCCGGGAGGTCCCGGGCGGCTCCTCCCGGGGCCGGGTCCAGGGCGTCGGAGGGGCCCTGGTACCGTGGAACACGTAATTCTCGACGTCCTTTAAGTTCCGTCCCGTGAGGCGGAGAAGGAGGTCCGTTTCTCAATGGACGCACAGCACGAAGGCACCGGCAACGCGGCACGGCCCGTTCTGGAAGCCCCCGACATCGCCCGGGCACTGACCAGGATCGCCCACGAGATCGTCGAACGCGCCAAGGGCGCCGACGACGTGGTGCTCCTCGGAATCCCCACCCGCGGTGTCCACCTGGCCCGCCGGCTGGCCGGGAAGCTCGAAGAGGTCACCGGCCGCGGGATGCCGGTCGGCTCGCTCGACATCACGATGCACCGCGACGACCTCCGGATGCGTCCGGCGCGCACCCTGGGACGCACCGACATCCCCGGCGACGGCGTCGACGAACGCCTCGTGATCCTCGTGGACGACGTACTCTTCTCCGGCCGCACGATCCGTGCTGCCCTCGACGCCCTCGGCGACATCGGCCGCCCCCGCGCCGTACAGCTCGCGGTCCTGGTGGACCGCGGCCACCGCGAACTCCCGATCCGCGCCGACTACGTCGGCAAGAACCTCCCGACGTCGCACCGGGAGACGGTCACGGTCCAGCTCGCCGAGGAGGACGGCCGCGACGCCGTGCTGCTCGGAGCGCGGCGGACCGCCCCGGCGGCCGGGCGCTAGCGCCGCCACCGCTACCCGAACGGCACCTCCGTGCGACCCGTCACCGGTCCCGCACGGAGGCCGCAGCACGCCCGCACGCCCGAAACTCCAGCACCCCGGAGAACACCCAGATGAAGCACCACCTCATCTCGGCCGCCGACCTCACCCACGACGACGCCGTCCTCATCCTCGACACCGCCGAAGAGATGGCCCGGGTCGCCGACCGGCCGATCAAGAAGCTTCCCACCCTGCGCGGCCGTACCGTCGTCAACCTCTTCTTCGAGGACTCGACACGGACCCGCATCTCCTTCGAGGCCGCCGCCAAGCGCCTCTCCGCCGACGTCATCAACTTCTCGGCGAAGGGCTCGTCCGTCTCCAAGGGCGAATCCCTCAAGGACACCGCCCTGACCCTGGAGGCGATGGGCGCCGACGCCGTCGTCATCCGGCACCACGCCTCGGGCGCCCCATACCGTCTCGCCACCTCGGGCTGGATCGACGGCGCGGTGGTCAACGCGGGCGACGGCACCCACGAGCACCCCACCCAGGCCCTGCTGGACGCCTTCACCATGCGCCGCAGGCTGGTCGGCGCCGGCCAGGGACTCGGCCGCGACCTCGAAGGCCGCCGGATCACCATCGTCGGTGACGTCCTGCACAGCCGGGTGGCCCGCTCCAACGTCCACCTGCTGACCACGCTCGGCGCCCACGTCACCCTGGTGGCCCCGCCCACCCTGCTGCCGGTCGGCGTGGAACAGTGGCCCTGCGACGTCAGCTACGGCCTGGACGAGGTGCTCCCGAAGTCCGACGCGGTGATGATGCTGCGTGTGCAGCGTGAGCGGATGAACGCCGCGTACTTCCCCACCGAGCGCGAGTACTCCCGCCGCTACGGCCTCGACGGGGACCGCATGGCGAAGATGCCCGAGCACAGCATCGTCATGCACCCCGGCCCGATGAACCGCGGCATGGAGATCACGGCCGAGGTCGCCGACTCCGACCGCTGCACAGCCGTCGAACAGGTCGCCAACGGCGTCTCCGTCCGGATGGCCGTGCTCTACCTGCTGCTCGGCGGCTCCGAACCCGCCACCACCGCCCGTCCCGAGGGGAACAACTGACCATGAGCAAGATCCTTATCCGTGGCGCGCAGATTCTCGGTGGCGAAGTCCAGGACGTCCTGATCGACGGCGAGACCATCACCGAGACCGGCACCGGCATCGAGGCACCCGACGCCACCGTCGTCGAGGCGGCGGGCCAGATCCTGCTGCCCGGCCTGGTCGACCTCCACACCCACCTGCGCGAGCCCGGCCGCGAGGACTCCGAGACCGTCCTGACCGGCACCAAGGCCGCCGCCGTCGGCGGCTTCACCGCCGTGCACGCCATGGCCAACACCTTCCCCGTCGCCGACACCGCCGGCGTGGTCGAGCAGGTCTGGCGGCTCGGCAAGGAGTCCGGCTACTGCGACGTCCAGCCGATCGGCGCCGTCACCGTCGGCCTGGAGGGCAAGCAGCTCGCCGAACTCGGCGCCATGCACGACTCGGCCGCCGGAGTGAAGGTCTTCTCCGACGACGGCAAGTGCGTGGACGACGCCGTGATCATGCGCCGCGCCCTGGAGTACGTGAAGGCCTTCGACGGAGTCGTCGCCCAGCACGCCCAGGAGCCCCGCCTCACCGAGGGCGCCCAGATGAACGAGGGCGTCGTCTCCTCCGAGCTGGGCCTCGGCGGCTGGCCCGCCGTCGCCGAGGAGTCGATCATCGCGCGCGACGTGCTGCTCGCCGCCCACGTCGACTCCCGGGTGCACATCTGCCACCTGTCGACCGCCGGCTCGGTCGAGATCGTCCGCTGGGCCAAGTCCAAGGGCTGGAAGGTCACCGCCGAGGTCACCCCGCACCACCTGCTCCTCACCGACGAGCTGGTGCGCTCGTACAACCCCGTCTACAAGGTGAACCCGCCGCTGCGCACCGAGGCCGACGTCATGGCCCTGCGCGAGGCCCTCGCCGACGGCACGATCGACTGCGTCGCCACCGACCACGCCCCGCACCCGCACGAGGACAAGGACTGCGAGTGGGCCGCGGCGGCGATGGGCATGGTGGGCATGGAGACCGCGCTCTCCGTCGTCCAGCAGACGATGGTCGAGACCGGACTGCTCGACTGGGCGGGCGTCGCCGACCGCATGTCCTTCCGCCCGGCGGCCATCGGACGCCTCGACGGACACGGCCGGCCCGTCTCGGCCGGTGAGCCCGCCAACCTCGTGCTGGTCGATCCGGCATACCGTGGTGTCGTGGACCCCGCGGGCTTCGCGTCCCGCAGCCGCAACACCCCCTACGAGGGCCGCGAGCTGCCGGGACGGGTCACCCACACCTTCCTGCGGGGCCGTGCCACGGTCGTCGACGGGAAGCTCACGTGACAAATCCGATCCCCCTGTACCAGCTGGCCGCCGAGCAGAAGTCGGCCGACGTGACCGACTGGTCCGCCCGGATCAGCTGGGTCGTCGCCATACTGGTCTTCGTCGCCTTCGTCTACTGGCTGATGCGCCAGGGATGGAAATGGCGCGGCAGCCTCCAGTCCGACCTGCCGGAGCTCCCCGCCACCCCCGCGGGATTCGGGGACGAGCCCCCGATCCTGACGCTCACCGGCCGGTACCACGGCTCGACCACCGCGGGGCAGTGGCTCGACCGCATCGTCGCCCACGGCCTCGGCACCCGCAGCCGGGTCGAGCTCACCCTCACGGACCAGGGCCTGGACGTCGTACGTCCCGGAGCGACCGGGTTCTTCGTACCGGCCGAGGCGCTGCGCGAGGCCCGGCACGAGCGGGCCATCGCGGGCAAGGTCCTCCCCGAGGGCGGCCTGCTGGTCATCACCTGGGCCCACGGCGACAAGCTGATCGACTCCGGGTTCCGCTCCGACCGGGCGGACGAGCACCAGACCTGGATCGACACCCTCACCCCTCTCACCAGCACTACGGAAGGCACCGCACGATGACGATCTCCACCCGGGGAGCCGCACAAGCTCCCGCCGTACTCGTCCTGGAGGACGGCCGGATCTTCCGCGGCCGTGCCTACGGGGCCGTGGGGGAGACCTTCGGCGAGGCCGTTTTCTCCACCGGCATGACCGGCTACCAGGAGACGCTGACCGACCCCTCCTACGACCGTCAGATCGTCGTCGCCACCGCGCCGCAGATCGGCAACACCGGCTGGAACGACGAGGACGACGAGTCCGCCCGCATCTGGGTCTCCGGTTACGTCGTCCGCGACCCCGCCCGCATCCCGTCCAACTGGCGCTCGCGCCGCTCCCTGGACGAGGAACTGAGCAAGCAGGGCGTCGTCGGCATCAGCGGCATCGACACCCGCGCCCTCACCCGCCACCTGCGGGAGCGCGGCGCGATGCGCTCCGGCGTCTTCTCCGGCGAGGCACTCGCCCCCGACGCCGAGCTCCTCGCACGCGTCCAGGCCCAGCCGCAGATGAAGGGCGCGAGCCTGTACGAGGAGGTCGCCACCAAGGAGGCCTACACCGTCGCGGCGATCGGCGAGAAGAAGTTCACCGTCGCCGCGATCGACCTCGGCATCAAGGGCATGACCCCGCGGCGGATGGCCGAGCGCGGCATCGAGGTGCACGTGCTCCCGGCGACCGCGACCGTCGAGGACGTCTACGCCGTCGCCCCCGACGGTGTGTTCTTCTCCAACGGCCCCGGCGACCCCGCCACCGCCGACGGCCCGGTCGCGCTGATGCGCGCCGTGCTGGAGCGCAGGACGCCACTCTTCGGCATCTGCTTCGGCAACCAGATCCTCGGCCGCGCCCTCGGCTTCGGCACGTACAAGCTGAAGTACGGCCACCGGGGCATCAACCAGCCCGTCCAGGACCGCACGACCGGCAAGGTCGAGGTCACCGCGCACAACCACGGCTTCGCCGTCGACGCGCCCCTGGACAAGATCTCGGACACCGAGTTCGGCCGCGCCGAGGTCTCCCACGTCTGCCTGAACGACCAGGTCGTCGAGGGGCTCCACCTCCTCGATCAGCCCGCGTTCAGTGTTCAGTACCACCCCGAAGCAGCCGCCGGCCCGCACGACGCCGCGTACCTCTTCGACCGTTTCGTCACCCTGATGGAGGGCCAGCGTGCCTAAGCGCTCCGATATCCAGTCCGTCCTGGTCATCGGCTCCGGCCCGATCGTCATCGGCCAGGCCGCCGAGTTCGACTACTCCGGTACCCAGGCGTGCCGCGTGCTCAAGGCCGAGGGCCTGCGCGTCATCCTGGTCAACTCCAACCCGGCCACGATCATGACCGACCCGGAGATCGCCGACGCCACCTACGTCGAGCCGATCACCCCCGAGTTCGTCGAGAAGATCATCGCCAAGGAGCGCCCCGACGCCCTCCTGCCGACGCTGGGCGGCCAGACCGCGCTCAACACCGCCATCTCCATGCACGACAACGGCGTGCTGGAGAAGTACGGCGTCGAGCTGATCGGCGCCAACGTCGAGGCGATCAACAAGGGCGAGGACCGCGACCTCTTCAAGGGCGTCGTCGAAGCCGTCCGCGAGAAGATCGGCCACGGCGAGTCCGCCCGCTCGGTCATCTGCCACACGATGGACGACGTCATCCAGGGCGTGGACACCCTCGGCGGTTACCCCGTCGTCGTCCGCCCCTCCTTCACCATGGGCGGCGCCGGCTCCGGCTTCGCCCACGACGAGGAGGAGCTGCGCCGCATCGCCGGACAGGGCCTCACCCTCTCGCCGACCACCGAGGTGCTCCTGGAGGAGTCCATCCTCGGCTGGAAGGAGTACGAGCTGGAGCTGATGCGCGACAGGAACGACAACGTCGTGGTCGTCTGCTCCATCGAGAACTTCGACCCGATGGGCGTCCACACCGGTGACTCCATCACCGTCGCCCCGTCGATGACGCTCACCGACCGCGAGTACCAGCGTCTGCGCGACCTCGGCATCGCGATCATCCGCGAGGTCGGCGTCGACACCGGCGGCTGCAACATCCAGTTCGCCATCGACCCCACCGACGGCCGGATCATCGTCATCGAGATGAACCCGCGCGTCTCCCGGTCCTCGGCGCTCGCCTCCAAGGCCACCGGCTTCCCGATCGCCAAGATCGCGGCCAAGCTGGCCATCGGCTACACGCTGGACGAGATCCCGAACGACATCACGGAGAAGACCCCGGCCTCCTTCGAGCCCTCGCTCGACTACGTCGTGGTCAAGGCCCCGCGCTTCGCCTTCGAGAAGTTCCCCTCCGCCGACTCCACCCTCACCACCACCATGAAGTCGGTGGGCGAGGCCATGGCGATCGGCCGCAACTTCGCCGAGGCGCTGCAGAAGGCGCTGCGCTCGCTGGAGAAGAAGGGCTCGCAGTTCTCCTTCACCGGCGAGCCCGGCGACAAGGCCGCCCTGCTCGCCGAGTCGGTCCGCCCCACCGACGGCCGCATCAACACCGTCATGCAGGCGATCCGGGCCGGAGCCACCCCCGAGGAGGTCTTCGACGCGACGAAGATCGACCCGTGGTTCGTGGACCAGCTCTTCCTGATCAAGGAGATCGCCGACGAGCTGGCCTCGGCCGAGCGCCTCGACGCGGACGTGATCGCCGAGGCCAAGCGCCACGGCTTCTCCGACGCCCAGATCGCCGAGATCCGCGGTCTGGGCGAGGACGTCGTCCGCGAGGTCCGCCACGCGCTGGGCATCCGTCCGGTCTACAAGACGGTCGACACCTGCGCCGCCGAGTTCGCCGCGAAGACGCCGTACTTCTACTCCTCGTACGACGAGGAGAGCGAGGTCGCGCCCCGCACCAAGCCCGCGGTGATCATCCTCGGCTCGGGTCCGAACCGCATCGGCCAGGGCATCGAGTTCGACTACTCCTGCGTCCACGCCTCCTTCGCGCTCAGCGACGCGGGCTACGAGACCGTGATGGTCAACTGCAACCCGGAGACCGTCTCCACCGACTACGACACCTCCGACCGGCTCTACTTCGAGCCGCTCACCCTGGAGGACGTCCTGGAGATCGTCCACGCGGAGACGCTGGCCGGTCCCGTCGCGGGCGTCATCGTCCAGCTCGGCGGCCAGACCCCGCTGGGCCTGTCGCAGGCGCTCAAGGACAACGGCGTGCCCGTCGTCGGCACGTCCCCCGAGGCGATCCACGCCGCCGAGGACCGCGGCGCCTTCGGCAGGGTGCTCGCCGAGGCCGGTCTGCCCGCGCCCAAGCACGGCACCGCCACCACCTTCGACGAGGCCAAGGCCATCGCCGACGAGATCGGCTACCCGGTGCTCGTCCGCCCGTCGTACGTCCTCGGCGGACGCGGCATGGAGATCGTCTACGACGAGACCCGCCTGGCCTCGTACATCGCCGAGTCCACCGAGATCAGCCCCACCCGGCCGGTCCTGGTCGACCGCTTCCTCGACGACGCGATCGAGATCGACGTCGACGCGCTCTACGACGGCACCGAGCTCTACCTCGGCGGCGTCATGGAGCACATCGAGGAGGCCGGCATCCACTCCGGCGACTCCGCCTGCGCGCTGCCCCCGATCACCCTCGGCGGCCACGACATCAAGCGCCTGCGGGTCTCCACCGAGGGCATCGCCAAGGGCGTCGGCGTCCGCGGACTGATCAACATCCAGTTCGCGCTCTCCGGGGACATCCTCTACGTCCTGGAGGCCAACCCGCGAGCCTCCCGGACCGTCCCCTTCACCTCGAAGGCGACCGCCGTCCCGCTCGCCAAGGCCGCCGCCCGGATCTCGCTGGGCGCGACCATCGCCGAGCTGCGCGCCGAGGGCCTGCTGCCGGCCCACGGCGACGGCGGCACCCTGCCGCTCGACGCGCCGATCTCCGTCAAGGAGGCCGTCATGCCGTGGTCGCGCTTCCGCGACATCCATGGCCGCGGCGTGGACACCATCCTCGGCCCGGAGATGCGTTCGACGGGTGAGGTCATGGGCATCGACTCGGCCTTCGGGACGGCCTACGCCAAGTCCCAGGCCGGCGCCTACGGCCCGCTGCCCGTCAAGGGCCGCGCGTTCATCTCGGTCGCCAACCGCGACAAGCGCTCGATGATCTTCCCCGCCCGGGAACTCGTCGCCCACGGCTTCGAGCTGATGGCGACCTCCGGTACCGCCGAGGTCCTCAAGCGCAACGGCATCAACGCCACCGTCGTGCGCAAGCAGTCCGAGGGCGAGGGCCCGGACGGCGAGAAGACCATCGTCCAGCTCATCCACGACGGCCAGGTCGACCTCATCGTCAACACGCCGTACGGCACCGGCGGCCGGCTCGACGGCTACGAGATCCGGACCGCCGCGGTGGCCCGCTCCGTGCCGTGCCTGACGACCGTCCAGGCGCTCGCCGCCGCGGTCCAGGGCATCGACGCGCTCAAGCACGGGGACGTCGGCGTACGGTCCCTCCAGGAGCACGCCGAGCACCTGACGGCGGCCCGCGACTAGTCGCGGCACCGGCAATCGGACCGGCGCCGGGGCCCCCCGGGCCCGGG
>NZ_JBHWZJ010000291.1:0-8778 GCF_042728415.1 Streptomyces sp. NPDC060198
TCCCCGCACACCAGGTGCGGGGACCTTCTGCGTTGTGAGGCGGCGCTTTCGGCGGCCACGCCCCCGTTTTCTTCTGTGTGCCTGACTTTCGCTGGTGCTTGACGGAACTCCGCAGATGCTCTACCCGCATTGCGAGACTTGCATGAGGCGTCAAGGCAATTTTGCCATGAAACTGCTCACTGGAAGGAACCCGCAGGGTTATAGGATGCGGCCGTCGGGGCTGGTCGTGCCGAAGGATCTCTTGAATGTCGGTCCTAGCTGGACTCAGACCTCGTCAGGCTTGTGGACTCCGTAGTGGAAAGTGTGACACTTCAATGAAATCCGAGCCGAGATGGATCGACTCTCTGGGCGGGATGTATGTGTGCCTTCCGGAGTCTGTTCGGGAGCTCTGGCGAGGGGGCGTTGAGGATGACGAAGACGACCCCGAAGAGTCCACTGACTACTGGCAGGCTGGTCAGGGTGATGGTGCCGCTGGAGTTTTCTCCCTAGCAGGGTCGCAGGTTTTGACGCTGGCGGCGGGAGAAGGAGCACTCACCTACGTGCCGAGCCTGGATCTTTTTGTGCAACGGAGGGCAAGTACTTCGGTCACTAATGTGATTGAGGTCGTTGCCGAGGCATTCCCGGTTCTGCGCTGGGGGCGATTGCTGAGTGGGATGCGGGAAGCGATCTGGTGGTTTTTGATGCCGTGTGGCCGGGGAAGGAAGTCCCTTCAAACCGCTTGCTTCCTGTCCCTCGACCGGCGGGGCCAGTGAGAGTGCAAGTAGCTGAAATGAAGCCCAGCGGACGCTGGAATGTCTGGGTAACCCTCTATCGTTTGAGATAACGTCCCAGACCATTCGCGGTCGGCTCGTCCGCAACGCGCTGTAGGGAAACGGGGGCCCCGTTGGCGGGGCTCCCGTCGACCGTGGCGGGAGTAGTTGACGGCAGCGTCAGCGGACGAAGCTGGCGCAGGGCGGCTATTCGTCGCCATCACCAGTGGCCGCCGCCGCAGTGATCCCCGGGCTGTCGAGCGGTGTTGAGGGTGTCAATGGCCTGGCGTTGGAGGCGGACGCGGGCCTTGACGGCGGTGACGCCGATATGGGCGTCACTGAAGAGTTCCTTGGTCACCACGATCTTGACGCCCTTTCCATGAGTAGTGCGGGTGTCGAGGGCCGGAGGTTCTGAATGAGAAGTAGTGGGTCGCTCGGGGTTTATGAGGAAGGGCTGGCGCCGCTTGATGTCGGGGCCGAGTGACCTGCCCTCCGGGGTGGCGAAGATGATCCTTTTGTTCATCCAGTCGGTTTCGGCCGTTTGATACTCCTTCCGCTGCCGTAACCCGTCTTTTTTTGGAGGAGTTGGCGCGCTTGGTGGGGAGTGCTGCGCGGAATGTCGAAGCGAGGTCCTGCCTCCAAGGCACTTGGACCCTGGCTGCACGGTGCGTTGAAGGTGTGACGGTGCCGCCGTTGAGGTTTGCCCAGTGAATACGAGGAGTCCGCCCTTGCCGAGTCCGGTGTGCGCGGGGCGAGTTCGTACGGCGGCGGGAGGGTGGAGGCGTCTCCGTCAGAGCGTGGCAGCCCAGACTTCCGAACGGCGCAGCGAGTCGACTCGTCTGCCCGGACCGGATCCTCCGAGCCGGCTTCGTCGAGGAGATGCGGAGGTTGCGAGATGTCGGCCGGGGTCAAGGTCCGCCGACTGATTGCCGAAGGCGAGTTCTCTGCCCGACGGCTCGTCACACCCCCTGCTTCGCCACGTACTCCCGCGCCGCCGCCAGTGCCTCCGGGTGCAGCGCCTCGCCCGCGGGGAGGAGGCGCGGCAGCAGGGTGCGGTCGGTGAAGGAGCGGAACTCCAGGGACGCGGTCACCCCGTGGTCCGGGCGGTGGACGATCTCGACCGGGTCCCCGGCGCGGATGGAGCCCGGGGTGATGACCCGCAGGTACGCGCCGGTGACCGCCTCCTGGCTGAAGCGCTTCACCCAGCGCTCCTCCTGTACGTGGCCCGCGAAGGTACGGCACGGGATGCGGCCGGCGGTCACTTCCAGGACCAGGTCCGGGCCGATCCGCCACCGCTCGCCGACCAGCGCCTCGCTGACCTCCAGGCCGAGGGTCGTCAGGTTCTCGCCGAAGATCCCGTTGGGCAGCGGGGTGCCGAGCTTCTGCTCCCAGGCGTCGAGTTCCTCCCGGGCGTACGCGTACACCGCCTGGTCGCTGCCGCCGTGGTGGCGCAGGTCGCAGACGGCGTCCCCGGCCAGACCGCTGGCGCCGACGCCCTTCGGTCCCGGGTCGGTCACCGCCACCGGGCCGTCCACCGGGCGCTTGTCGATGCCGGTGAGGCCGTCGGGGGCGCCGGTGTGCGCGGAGTGGCGGGGGATTCCGACGTTCACGGTCAGCAGGCGCATAGGGAGAGGTTAGAACGCCGGATATGAAAGTCGCATCGCATTTTTTCGCGATCAACAGAAGTGACGCTTATGGTGGGAGGGTGATCGAAGCCCGTCATCTCCGCGTCCTGCGTGCCGTCGCCACCACCGGCTCGTTCTCCGCCGCCGCCCGCGAGCTGGGCTTCACCCAGCCGGCCATCAGCCAGCAGATGAAAGCGCTGGAAACCTCGGTCGGGACGCCGCTGCTGATCCGTACCGGTCGCGAGATGCGGCTCACCCAGGCCGGCGAGGCCCTCGTGCGGCACGCCTCCGGCATCCTGGCCGGGCTGACCGCAGCCGAAGAAGAGGTCGCCGCCATCGCGGGGCTGCGCGCCGGCCGGGTCCGGCTCGTCTCCTTCCCCAGCGGCAGCTCCACCCTGGTCCCCGGCGCCCTGGCCGCGCTGCGCGCCGAGCACCCCGGCACCCAGGTCTCGCTGGTGGAGGCGGAACCGCCCCGGTCCGTGGAGATGCTCCGTGACGGGGACTGCGACATCGCGCTCGCCTTCCGGTACGGGAACTCCGGCGGCGGGAACTCCGCGGAGAGCGGTGACGGCGACTGGGGCGACCTGGTGGTCCGGCCGCTGCTCGCGGACCGGCTGATCGGTCTGCTGCCCGAGGGTCACCGGCTTGCCGGGACGGACGCGATCGACATCGGCGAACTCGCCGGGGACCCCTGGATCGCCGGCTGCCCGCGCTGCCGCCGGCAGTTGGTGGAGGTCTGCGAGGAGTCCGGGTTCACCCCCCGTATCGACTTCGCCACCGACGACTATCCCGCCGTGATCGGACTGGTCGGCGCCGGGCTCGGGGTGGCGGTGCTGCCCGCGCTGGCGATCGAGTCGGTACGCCCCAAGGGGGCGGTGACCGTGACGGTGGAGCCGCCCATCGTGCGCGAGATCGTGGCGCTGACCCTGCCGGACCTGGCGCGGGTCCCGGCGGTGGCGGCCACGCTGGACCAGCTTTCGCTCGCCGCGGCCCGCTGACGGCACGACCGTGCCCCGGTCCGTCGAGGTCCCGGCGGGGACGGACCGTGGATGGTGAAACGTTCCTGCGGTACGGGGCGGCGTGTGCCCCTCAGCCGTGGTGCGTGCTGTCGGCCGGACCGGAATGGCCGGAAGGAGAGGCCGTCGTGATCAGACGGTTGCGGGCGCGGCCCATCAGCTCCTCGCGTTCGTCCTCGGTCAGGCCGCCCCACACTCCGTAGGGCTCGCGCACGGCCAGCGCGTGGGCGGCGCACTCGGCGCGTACGGGGCAGCGCATGCACACCTCTTTCGCCGAAGTCTCGCGGGCGCTCCGGGCGGCTCCGCGTTCGCCCTCGGGGTGGAAGAACAGTGAACTGTCGACCCCTCGGCAGGCCGCGAGCAGCTGCCAGTCCCACAGGTCCGCGTTGGGTCCGGGAAGGCGGGAGAAATCTGCCATTGCTTGTCCCCTCGAAACCGTGCTCCGCCGGAGACGTCGTCCCGGCAGTCGCAGTCCGTCGTCGTCCGTCGGTGGCCGATCCCCGGTTCCTCAGGTCCTCAGGTCCTGGGTGATCGAGCCTGCCGTACATCTACGGTCGTAGTAGATGTAAATATGACTGATTGCGAATCTAGTCACAGACACCAGCAAAAGGGAAGAAAAGCCGCCAAATAGGGCACGCCAACCAGTGAAGTTTCGGTTGAAGGGTGAAGCGCCCGCGTCGATCCTCTCCGTGTGCGGCCCTTCACGTAGAGTGCCGAACCCTACGGTCCGACCCGTAACTCTTTCGAGTGACCATCGTTGAGAGTGCGGAGGCGGTTGGCGACGAACCGGCTCGGGCACATGTCCGAGGGGGTCAACCGCACAGGTGACGACTTGTATCAGCCTGGAGGCTCAAGGTGACGCGCATCAGCTGCGGAGGACGGTCATGACATCCGTCCTCGTCTGCGACGACTCCCCGCTCGCCCGAGAGGCGCTCCGTCGCGCGGTTGCGACCGTGCCCGGCGTCGAGCGTGTGACGACGGCGGCCAACGGCGAGGAAGTACTCCGCCGCTGGGGAGCCGACCGTTCGGATTTGATTCTGATGGACGTCCGCATGCCCGGTCTGGGAGGTGTGGAGACCGTCCGGCGGCTGCTCTCCGCCGACCCCGGTGCCCGGATCATCATGCTGACGGTCGCCGAGGACCTGGACGGGGTCGCGCTCGCGGTCGCCGCCGGAGCCCGCGGCTATCTGCACAAGGACGCCTCGCGCGCCGAACTGCGGGCCACCGTGACCCAGGCGCTGGCCGACCCGACGTGGCGGCTCGCCCCGCGCCGGCTGCGGTCCGCGGAGATGGGGGCCGCTCCCACGCTCACCGCGCGGGAGATCCAGGTGCTCGAAGGCATGAGCCACGGCCGTTCCAACGCGGAGATCGGGCGCGAGCTCTTCCTCTCCGAGGACACGGTCAAGACCCACGCCCGCAGGCTCTTCAAGAAGCTCGGCGCCTCGGACCGGGCCCACGCGGTGGCGCTCGGATTCCGCTGGGGCCTGGTGCGCTGAGCCTGTCGGGTGGCCTCCGACCGGCGTGCCGGAATCGTCCCCGTCCGCGGACCCGCGGGCGGGGCGACGGAGAGCGCGGGCGGGGCGGCCCACCTGTGGCGGGTCGGCAGCGGCGGCGGTGGGTGACGCTTCCCGGCCGATGACGCATCCTTGAGCTGTGGAGTTCCTCGGGAACGACGATTCGGACCAGCGGATCCAGCGGAAGGGGAGGGCGCAGGACATGACATCCGGCGCACCCGCTCGTAACGCTTCGGTGCACAACTCTGAACGCGATGGCACGGACCGGTCGGCATCAAGGCACCATGGTCCGATGCGCGACGACGAGACGACGGTGATCGCTGCCCTGGTGCAACGGGCCGTGGACGGCGACGCGCAGGCGACACACGACCTGCTGGCCCGCGTCCACCCCCTCGCCCTGCGGTACTGCCGGTCCCGGCTGAACCGGCTGCCCGGTGACGCTCGTCACTTCGGCGAGGACCTGGCGCAGGAGGTCTGTGTGGCGGTGCTCATGGCGCTGCCGCGCTACCGCGACACCGGCCGCCCGTTCGAGGCGTTCGTCTTCGCCATCGCCGGACACAAGGTCGCCGACCTCCAGCGCGCCGCGATGCGCCACCCCGGTTCCACGGCCGTCCCCTCCGACGAGATGCCCGAGCGCCCCGACGACTCCCTCGGCCCGGAGGAACGCGCCCTGCTCAGCAGCGACGCGGCCTGGGCCAAGAAGCTCCTCGCCAACCTCCCGGAGAACCAGCGCGAACTGCTGGTCCTGCGGGTCGCGGTCGGACTGACCGCCGAGGAGACCGGGCAGATGCTGGGGATGTCGCCCGGCGCCGTGCGGGTCGCCCAGCACCGCGCGCTCAGTCGGCTGCGAGCCCTCGCCGAACAGTGACTTCGGCCGCACCCCGCGCCGGTCGTCTCCGCCGCGACCCCGTGTTCGCGGGGTGTTCACGCTGTCGTAGGAATCTACGGAGCCGCTCGGTGATCTTGCTCGTGGAATGAGACACCCCCGAAGGCCGTTAGCATGGACATCCGCACCGATCAAGACCATTTGGGGAAGGTGTCATGACTGCAAACGTCGACGGAGTGCCTGGGAAGTTCGCCACGCTCGGGCTGACATACGACGACGTGCTGTTGCTGCCGGGCGCGTCGGAGGTCCTGCCCAACGCGGTCGACACCTCGTCCCTCATCTCGCGCAACGTGCGGGTGAACATCCCCCTGCTGTCGGCCGCCATGGACAAGGTGACCGAGTCGCGGATGGCCATCGCGATGGCCCGTCAGGGCGGTGTCGGTGTGCTGCACCGCAACCTCTCCATCGAGGACCAGGTGAACCAGGTCGACCTGGTGAAGCGGTCCGAGTCCGGGATGGTCACCGACCCGATCACCGTGCACCCCGACGCCACCCTCGGCGAGGCGGACGCCCTCTGCGCGAAGTTCCGCATCAGCGGCGTGCCGGTCACCGACCCCGCGGGCAAGCTCCTCGGCATCGTGACCAACCGTGACATGGCCTTCGAGTCCGACCGTTCGCGCCAGGTGCGCGAGGTCATGACGCCGATGCCGCTCGTCACCGGCAAGGTCGGCATCTCCGGCGTCGAGGCCATGGAGCTGCTGCGCCGCCACAAGATCGAGAAGCTGCCGCTGGTCGACGAGGCGGGCCTCCTCAAGGGCCTCATCACGGTCAAGGACTTCAAGAAGGCCGAGCAGTACCCCAACGCCGCCAAGGACGCCGAGGGCCGTCTGCTGGTCGGCGCGGCCGTCGGTGCCAGCCCCGAGGCGCTCGACCGCGCCCAGGCGCTCGCCTCCGCCGGGGTCGACTTCCTGATCGTCGACACCTCGCACGGCCACAACAGCAACGCCCTCGACTGGATGGCGAAGATCAAGTCGAGCGTCGGCATAGACGTCATCGGCGGCAACGTCGCCACCCGCGACGGCGCCCAGGCGCTGATCGACGCCGGCGTCGACGGCGTGAAGGTCGGCGTGGGCCCCGGCTCCATCTGTACGACCCGTGTGGTCGCCGGTATCGGCGTCCCGCAGGTCACCGCGATCTACGAAGCCGCTCTCGCCGCCCGCGCTGCGGGTGTGCCGGTGATCGGCGACGGCGGCCTGCAGTACTCCGGCGACATCGGCAAGGCGCTCGCCGCGGGCGCGGACAGCGTGATGCTGGGCAGCCTCCTCGCGGGTTGCGAGGAGTCCCCGGGCGAGCTGATGTTCATCAACGGCAAGCAGTTCAAGTCGTACCGCGGCATGGGCTCGCTCGGCGCGATGCAGTCCCGCGGCCAGGGCCGTTCCTACTCCAAGGACCGCTACTTCCAGGCCGAGGTGTCCTCGGACGACAAGCTCGTGCCCGAGGGCATCGAGGGCCAGGTGCCCTACCGGGGCCCGCTGGCCAACGTCCTCCACCAGCTCGTCGGCGGTCTGCGCCAGACCATGGGGTACGTGGGCGCCGCGTCCGTCGACCAGATGGAGAGCAAGGGCCGCTTCGTGCGCATCACGTCGGCGGGTCTCAAGGAGAGCCACCCGCACGACATCCAGATGACGGTCGAGGCACCGAACTACAGCAGGAAGTAACACCCACACGGTGGGGGAGGGGCGGCCGGGGTTCCCCGGGCCGCCCCTCCGCCGTGTGTCGGGGATACTGGTCAGCGCAGACGTAGAGGGAAAGGCCACACATCGTGACTGAGATCGAGATCGGGCGCGGCAAGCGCGGCCGCCGGGCATACGCATTCGACGACATCGCCGTCGTACCGAGCCGCAGGACCCGGGACCCGAAGGAGGTCTCGATCGCCTGGCAGATCGACGCCTACCGCTTCGAGCTGCCGTTCCTGGCCGCTCCCATGGACTCCGTCGTCTCCCCGCAGCACGCCATCCGCATCGGCGAGCTCGGCGGGCTCGGCGTCCTCAACCTGGAAGGTCTCTGGACCCGCCACGAGGACCCGCAGCCGCTGCTCGACGAGATCGCCGAGATGCCGGTCGAGACCGCGACCCGGCGTCTCCAGGAGATCTACTCCGCTCCGATCCAGGAGGAGCTGATCGGGCAGCGCATCAAGGAGGTGCGCGACTCCGGTGTCGTCACCGCCGCCGCGCTCTCCCCGCAGCGCACCGCCCAGTTCTCCAAGGCCGTCGTCGACGCCGGGGTGGACATCTTCGTCATCCGCGGTACGACCGTCTCCGCCGAGCACGTCTCCGGTGCCGCCGAGCCGCTCAACCTCAAGCAGTTCATCTACGAGCTGGACGTCCCGGTGATCGTCGGCGGCTGCGCCACGTACACCGCGGCCCTGCACCTGATGCGCACCGGTGCGGCGGGTGTCCTGGTGGGCTTCGGCGGCGGCGCCGCGCACACCACCCGCAACGTCTTCGGCATCCAGGTGCCGATGGCGACCGCCGTGGCGGACGTGGCGGGTGCCCGCCGCGACTACATGGACGAGTCCGGCGGCCGGTACGTGCACGTCATCGCGGACGGTGGCGTCGGCTGGTCCGGCGACCTGCCGAAGGCCATCGCCTGCGGCGCGGACGCCGTGATGATGGGCTCCCCGCTGGCTCGCGCCACCGACGCTCCGGGCCGCGGCCGGCACTGGGGCATGGAGGCCGTCCACGAGGACGTGCCGCGCGGCAAGCTGGTGGACCTCGGCTCGGTCGGCACGACCGAGGAGGTGCTGACCGGCCCGTCGCACACCCCGGACGGCTCGATGAACATCTTCGGCGCCCTGCGCCGCGCGATGGCCACGACCGGCTACAGCGACCTCAAGGAGTTCCAGCGCGTCGAGGTGACGGTGGCGGACTCGCAGCACCGCCGCTGATCCGCTCCGCACGTTTCGCGCGTACGGGGAAGGGCCCCGACCACCATGCGGTGGCGAGACCCCCGACTACCGCTTCTCGCTCGCCAACGAGCGGACCTTCC
>NZ_JBHWZJ010000292.1:0-8768 GCF_042728415.1 Streptomyces sp. NPDC060198
ATGCACCGTAAAGCGTGTTGCGAAAGGCCCGAGCCGGATGTCCGGCTCGGGCCCTCGGTGCGGGTGGCTCACTTCTCGGCTGCGGCCCTGCGCGGCTTCCTCTTCACCTCACGCGCGTCCGGGACGGGTCCGCGGCCGGCCGCGTGGTCGGCGAACGCCTCGGCCGCGAGCTCCGCGTCGCCGGACCGCAGCAGCCCGACGAGCCGTCCGTGCTCCTCCGCCATGGCGCTCCAGTCGCCCTCGAAGAGGGGGTCGGAGATGGCCCGCAGAGTGCGCAGGCTCGGCTCGATGACCTCCCACATCCGGGCCAGGAACGGATTGCCCGCGATTCCGCTGACCACGGTGTGGAACTCGATGTCGGCGTCGCGGAACAGGCTCACGTCGTTCGCGGCGACGGCGTCCCGCATCCGCTCGACCAGCGCGTCGAGCTCACGGAGGTGGTCGTCGGTGAGGTGTTCGGTGGCGAGGCGCGCGGCGAGCCGCTCCAGCGGTTCGCGTACCTGCCGGGCGTACTCGGCGTCCTGTGCGGAGATCTCCACGACGAAGTGGCCGCGGCGCGGGACGTGCATGAGCAGCCCCTCACGGGCCAGGCGTTTGACCGCCTCCCGCACCGGGGCCTGGCTCACCCCCAGCCGCCGGGCGATCTCCGACTCGACGACGCGCTCGCTCGGTGCGAGATCGCCGTCGACGACGGCCTGGCGGAGCAGCTCGTAGACCTGGTCGGAGATCAGGGTCTTGCGGAACCGGTCCTTGTTGGTGGCCAGCGTGGAGACGAATCCAGCCGACACGTTCGATGCCATGAATTCCCAATCCTGCGACGGGGCGAACCAGTTGTGTCATGTTACGCGCTCATCGTCTATCGATGGAATTGCGGTGGGGGCGCACGGAGGCGGAACCCCGGACGAACGTCAGCCCGTGAGGTCCAACCGCTTCGCCAGCCAGTCCAGTTTGACCACCTCGTGGGTGGGGCCTCCGCCTTCGTGGTCGTTGAACGGATAGGCGCGTATGTGCTTGTCGGCCTGGTCCACCCCGCCTTCGGCGCCGTAGTGGTTGAACGCCGCGTACCCGGTCGAGGGCGGGCAGATGTGGTCCATGAGGCCGACCGAGAACAGGGTCGGCGCGTTCGCCCTGCGGGCCAGACTGACGCCGTCGAAGTACGCCATCGTGCGGGCGACCGTGGCCGCGTGCTCCCGGTGCAGCTTCACGAACTGGGTGACTTCGGCGTACGGCGGCTTGTCGGTGATCGTGGTGGCGCGCGGGAAGTGGCACAGGAACGGCACGTCCGGCATGACCGCGACGAGGTCGGGGACCAGGCCCGCGGCGGCCAGCGCGATGCCGCCGCCCTGGCTGGTTCCGGTGACAGCGACCCGTGCGGCATCGACCGAGGGATGGGTGCGTACGGCGGCGACGGCCCGTACGGCGTCGGTGTAGACCCGTCGGTAGAAGTAGCGGCGCGGGTCGAGCACACCGCGGGTCAGGAAGCCGGGGGAGGCGATGTCGCCGGAGGCCGGGTCGGGGTCGGGCGTCTCGGCGCCCTGCCCCCGGGTGTCCATCACGAGGTGCGCGTAGCCCGCACAGGCCCACAGCCGCTTCTCGTGCGGGGCCCCGCGCCCGCTGCCGTATCCCAGGTACTCCACGACGGCCGGCAGCGGGCCGGAGCGGGTGACGGGCAGGTGCAGCCAGCCGCGTACGGGGTGGCCGCCGTATCCGGCGAACGTCACGTCGTACGTGTCGATCGTGGCGAGTCCGTTGTGGACCGGTTCGAACGTGACGGCCGGAGCGAAGTCCCGCTGTTCGGCGAGGGTGTCGCGCCAGAACGCGTCGAAGTCGTCGGGCTCGTCCAGTACCGGGCGGTACCGCTCCAGCTCGTCCAGGGGCAGATCGAACAACGCCATGTCGCATCTCCGCGGTCTTCGGGGCTGAGGGAGCCAGCACAAGCTCATCGCCTATCGATCATCGACGGAATCGAATCAGTGCGCTTCGGCGACTGTCAACCACTCAGTCCGTACACCCGGACGGCGTTGTCGTGCAGGATCCGCCGGCGTGCGCCGTCCGGGAGCCGGTCGAGACCGAGGCAGGAGAGTTCCAGGGACTCGGCGCGGCTGCCCCGGGCCAAGCAGATCGGCCAGTCCGAACCGACGAGGCACCGGTCGGGTCCGAGCGCGCCCACCACGTGCCTGACCAGCTCGGCGGTCCGCTCGGGCGGTACACCGTGCTGCTGGGTGAGCAGGCCGGAGATCTTGACGACCACGTTCGGGACCGAGGCGGCCCGTTCCAGGTCGCGGTACCACTCCCCCAGGTCACGGCGGAGGTTCGGCGGGTTGCCGAGGTGGTCGACGACCACGGTGAGCCCCGGGTGCCGGACGGCCGCGCCGGCCGCCGCCCGTAGCGAACCGGACCCCAGATTGAGCTCCAACACCATGTCGGCGGCGGCGAGTTCCGGCACCAACGCGCGGGCTGATTCCGGGCAGTGCGCCCAGCTCGCACCGCCCAGACGCATGGCGTTCGGGCGGGTGTCGCCCAGGTCGCGCAGCAGGGCGCGAAAGCGGCGTGGGCCGTCGTCGCCGTGGACGTGCAGATTTCCCACGTACCCCGCGACGAGGTCGGGGCGGCTCGTCCGCCACGCGCGCAGGGCGAACGTCTCGCCGACGTCGCCGCGGGACCCCTCGACCAGGATCGCCCCGGTCACGGCCGTATCCGGCTCCGACGCCTCCAGGTCCTCGATGCGGAAGGCCCGGTGGTGGACGCTCCCGGGGCGGATCCACGGGAATCCGGATGCCGGGTCCCACAGGTGTACATGGCAGTCGATCACGGCCGGGATCCTCCTGATGCGCCGTTCCCGAGTATTGACAGGCCGACTCGCGCCGGTGAGTCTAACCATCGTCTATCGATGGGCGATTGTGAAGGGCGGATGTTCTCGATGTCCAGGAACCCATGGACCAACGGCTCGAACACGGCTGCGGGGGTGCGGCGATGACCGCCACCACGGCGCCCGGCCTACGGCTCCGGGCGACCCGACCCCTCGGCGAGGCGCCCCGATGGGCCCTGCTCCAGAGGGAGTTGTTCGACCGCCAGGACGCGGCCTGGCGTCTCTTCGCCGACCGCTACACCGAGGGCGACGGCCGCCTCGTCTTCCGGGACAAGCTCGGCGTGGGTCCTGACGGCCGCGACGGCGTGGACGACTTCTACGAGCCGTTCTTCAACTGGCCGACGCTGTACGTCCTCGGCGGCAGCGCCGATCTCCTGACCGCGGCACGGCGGCACTGGAGCGGCGTCTCCGCGCAGCTCTCCGAAATGGGCATGCTGCGAGGCGGGTTGGAGCGCGGCTACGACTGGTTCCATCAGGGCGAGGGTCTGCTGCTCTTCTACGGCCTGTGCTTGGCCGATCCTGGCGACCGGCAACTGCGCTCCATGGCGGGGTCTTTCGCCGATTTCTACCTCCCCGGCGGTCCGAACTACGACGCCGAACACCGGGTCGTGCGCGCACCGCACAACGGGTCGGCGGGGCCGCGTCCGGGCTTCAGCGACGAAGAGCCGTACTTCCCGTGGAGCCTCGCCCTGCGCCCGTACGGCCTTCCGCTCGACGCGATGGACGACGTGACCTCGTTCGACCAGCTCGCGGCCGACCCCGAGCGCGCCCGCTCCTACGGCCGTGCGATGTGGGACCGGATGGGCCGCGGCGACACGATCGTCAATCTCGCCGCGACGGGACTGGCCACGAACGCCTTTCTCCTCAGCGGTGAACAGCGCTACGCGGACTGGGTGGCCGAGTACGTCGGCGCCTGGCGCGAGCGGCTCGACGGACACGACGTCGTCCCCGACAACGCGGGGCTCAGCGGCACCGTCGGCGAATACCTGGGCGGTCGTTGGTACGGCGCGCACTACGGCTGGTCCTGGCCGCACGGCCTCTCCCCCGTGGGCAGCGCCACCCTCGTCGGCGCCTCGAACGCGGCCCTGCTGACCGGCGACGCGGGCTACCTCGACCTGGCCCGCAACCCGCTCGACGCCGTACTGCGCCAGGGCGAGCAGCTCGGCGCCGACGACCGGGGCACCCTGGGCGAGCGCTGGGAGCCGCATCTGCGCGCGATGGACGGCGACCGCACGCTGATGGTCCCGCAGCGGCACAACGACTCCGGCTGGTTCGACTTCACTGTGATGCCAGGTCAACTCCCGCTTTCACTGTGGCACTTCGGTCGCGCGGCCGAGGACCAGGAACGGATCGAGCGACTGCGGGCGGGCGCCGGCTGGGACTGGACGACGGTGCACACCCAGCGCATCAAGGACGAGGCCGGCCACGAGGAGCCGTGGTACGAGTTCCTGCAGGGCCGCAACCCGGACTTCCCCGAGCGCATGCTGCGCAGCGCCCTCGACTCCTGCGCCGAACGCGTCGAGGCCATCGAGACCGACCGGGTGGACCCCGCGACGGGCCCCGGAATCCTCGACATCCACCACTGGCAGGACCGCAACCCGGTCGTCACGGAGGCCCTGCTGCAGCTGACCACCGGCTCGCCCCAGGTCCTCTACAACGGCGGCCTCACCCACATGCATCTGCGCTACTTCGACGCCCTCGGGCAGCGGCCGGGACTTCCCGCGGACACCGCGGCGCTCGTCTCCGACATCCGCCCGGAGCACACCGTCGTGGAACTGGTCAACCTCGGTGGCACCGCGCGCTCGCTGGTGGTCCAGGCGGGCTCGTTCGCCGAACACGCCGTGCACACCGTACGGGTCGACGACGGCCCCGTGCAGGAGGTGGACAGCTCGCGCTGTCGCGTGGAACTGCCCGGGGGTACACGGGTACGGCTGACCCTGACGATGACCCTGCGCGGCGCGCGGCCCACCTGCGACGCCCCTTCCCCGGAGGTGTCCCGATGACCGCCCGACTGCCCTTCGACATGCCCCGCCTGGGCATCGGAACCGCACCGCTGGGAGGTCTGTTCGAGGAGGTGCCCGAGGCGGACGCGGCGGCCACGCTGGAGGCGGCGGCCCACGAGGGGATCAGGTACTTCGACACGGCACCGCGCTACGGGCACGGCCAGGCCGAGGACAGGCTCGGCCGCCTTCTGGCACCGGCGGGCGTCACGGCACCGCTGATCTCGACCAAGACGGGCTGGCTGCTGCGGCCACGGCCCGACGGCTCACCCGGCGAGGTCGTCCCCGACTGGACGGAGGCCGGTATCCGCGCGTCGCTGGAATCCAGCCTGGACCGACTGGGCCGCTCCTCGGTCGACATCCTCTACCTGCACGACGCGGACGACTTCGCGCAGGAGGTCCGACGCACGGCCTACCCGACGCTGCGCCGGCTCCGGGACGAAGGACTGGTACGGGCGATCGGATTCGGCATGAACCACAGTGCGCCGCTCGCCGCCTACGTGGCGGAGTACGAGGTGGACGTCGTCCTCATCGCGGGCCGGCTCTCGCTCCTGGACCACGACGCCCTGGGAACGCTGCTGCCGACGTGCGTGAAGACCGGTACCTCGGTCGTCGTCGGCGGCGTCTTCAACACCGGTCTCCTCGCCGACCCCTCCCCCGGCGCGATGTTCCACTACCGCCCGGTCCCCGAAAAGGCCCTGGCCCGCGCGCGGCGCTGCCGGGCGCTGTGCGCGGAGTACGGAGTGCCCCTCGCCGCCGCGGCGATCCAGTTCCCTTCCCTGCACCCGGCCGTCGGGTCGGTGGTCGTCGGCTGCCGGTCGGCCGCCGAAGTCACGGCGAACGCGGCGGCAGCGCGTTTCCCCGTCCCGGACGCACTGTGGCGGCGCCTGGCTGAGGCGGGGTTCGTCCCGCCGGAGCTGGTGCCGGCGTAGAGGCCCCCGCGCCGGAGGTCCGTCCTCGGTCCGGGACGAGTCCGTCGGCGCGGTGCGGCCTCCTTTCACGAGCGGAACCGGCTCAGCCGTTACGGCATGAGGTCACGGACGCACCTGACCGGGCGCGTTCACGTCCGGCCATGCTGCTCAGGGCCTTATCCCGACGATCGGCGCACAGCCCTCGAAGCGCTCCCACCTCACCGAGGAGATCGCCGAGGAGCGGTGAGCGAGGGTGCTCGGACGTTCCTGGCCTCCGCACAGAGGTCTTGGTCACCAGGGTGGAGTGCCTGGTGGATGGGCAGAACCGCTACCAGCGACGACGGCTGGGGTCGTACGCGTCGCTGGAGCCAACTGCCGAGGGGCGAGATTCGGCCAGCCTCTGGCGCACCATTCACCCCACACGCAACTCGAATACACAGGCTACGCACAGGTAACCGTGGGTGCCGGCCCTTCGGTCGGCCGGGCGGAGCCGCCGCTGTCGGCATTCCACATCGCGCCAATCTGCCCCCGGCCCCCCGTCAACCTCTACCGGAAAGTGTCGACTTCTGCCTAAAGTGACGCCGCGCCGGACCCGGTCCTGACCAGACCGAGACCGCGCACGTCATGACGAGCGACCGGGGGAACCACGTCGCCGGGGGAAGTTCATCGTCGTACCGCCATGCCCGCACTCCGTGCATCCCATGCCGTCCGCCGCGCCCCGACGCCCCTGCCCCCGCGTCGGACCGCGCGCCGTCCCGGCGTCGCGGCACACGCCACTGGTCATCGACCGGTCGGTCCACCCTCCACACAGAGGATGCACACGTGCGTTCACGATCATCCGGGTCACGCAGACCCGTTCTCCGGCGATCCGGGCTCTCCGCCCGGCTCGTGCCGCCCCTGCTGGCCGCCGCACTGCTGGCGGGCGTGGGTGTCGCCCCCGAACTCCTGGCCCGGCCCACCGCCCCGAACACCGAGGCGGCCTCCAGCGACTACGACTGGTACGAGGACACGCCCGCCGAGCTGTTGCGGCAGGACCAGTGTCTGATGAGCGACGTCCTGCGGCTCGGCGGGCCGGCCATGGCCACCAGCGCCAAGGACGCCCTGAACCAGAGCCCGGAGCGGTTGCGGGAACTGGCGGACCGGGACTACTGGGAGGACACGCCGCTCGCCACCGCGTACGAATCGGACCGGACCGCCGCACTGGCCGAACTGAACCGCCTCGACGCGCTCCACAACACCTGGAAGATCACCGGGCTGGAGACGCCGGGCGGCTTCACATCCGTGGTCGACTTCGAGTGGCCACCGGGGACGAGCGGCGACGACGGCGAGGACTTCCACTCCCAGACCGGCCTCACCGAGTGGATCGCCGACCGGTTCTGGAAGGACGAGAGCGACTTCTACGAGGACGCCACCCCGGCCGCCGACGCGCAGACCGTCGCCGCGGTCAAGGCCCTGGGGCAGCCGCTGTACGGGAGCGACCCCGACCCTTCCCTGCCGGACTGGGACCGGCAGCTCGCTCTGCGGGCCGCCTACGAGCACCTGACGGACTGGAGCCTGGAGCCGACCGGCGCCGACAACGCCCGCCTCTTCCTGAGTTCGGGTGGCTTCCCGGACAAGGCGCCGGTGCCGGGCACCACCGAACACCGGATCGCGGTCGAGGACCTCAAGTCCCGCTTCGCCGCGTGCGCGTGGCGTGATCCGATGGACCCGGAGAAGGTCCTCGGCGAGGTCTCCGCGACCGCCGCGGCGGAGTGGCAGCAGGAGATCGGCTCGCAGGCGGCCAAGCGCAACGACATCCTGACCGCGAATAAGAACGCCGTCCAGGCGCTGACCGTGGCCTCCGAGTCGATGGGCAAGTTGCTCGGCCACTCGTGGGTCGCCGACCACATCACCCGCTGGCAGGACTACTGGTCCTCGGGCGGCGTCGGCTGGATCGGCGACTCACCGATGGCCGTGCAGATCCCGGGCGCGACAGGCAAGTGTCTGGGCGTCCAGGGTTCGGGCACCGCGAACGGCACGGCCGTCGAGGTCGTCGCCTGCTCCACGGCGGCCGCCCAGCAGTGGCGGATCAACGGCGGCTACGGCCAGGGCTACAGCCTGCAGAACGTGAACGCGCAGAAGTGCCTCGACCTCGCCACCAACCAGACGAAGATCCAGATCTACACCTGCAACGGAACGCCCGCGCAGGTGTGGAAGTTCAGCGTCCGGGCGAGCGCCACCCTGCAGAACGTGGGGGCGAACAAGTGCCTCAACTTCCCGGCGTACACAGCGGGTCAGGACGCGCTCGCGGCGGCCTGCAGCACCGCCGCCACGCAGAAGGTGCTTTTCAAGGTCTCCGCGCACAACGGCACCGTGCCTCCCACGGCGGAGTTCACCAAGGCCGCGGCGAGGCTGAGTGCCGCACGCACGGGAGCGCAGGCAGAACTGGCGGAGCTGAAGCGTCAGGCGACGGCAGCGACGGCCGCCCAGAGCGCCGGCGTCACCGCCGAGCAGGCGGCGTACGCCATCGCGGACGCCAACGGGGCGCCGCGGGGTCGCGGTCTGCTGGTGGGGCAGCAGAAGGCGCAGGTCACACAGGGCGCGGCGGCGGCGGTGACTGCCCTGGTGAAGGCCGGCGAGACCGCCGAGGCGGCCACCCGGGCGGCTGCCGCGGACAGTGACACGATCGCCCAGCGTGCACTGGCCCAGGCCGCGCAGTCCAAGACGGAGTTCCGCAGGCAGGCGGCCTACCGGGCCGAACTGCAGGCCAAGGCCGCCTCGGACGCGGCCAAGACGCACCGCGACAACGCGAAGAAGGACAAGGAGACCGCCGAGGCCAAACTCGCCGAGACCCTGGCGGCGGAGTCCGACGCCAAGGTGGCGGCGGCCGACGCGCACGCCAAGCGGCTCGCGGCCGAGGCCCAGGAAGCCACGGCGAAGAAGGAGAAGGAGACCGCCGAGGCCAACCAGGCCGAGGCGGCCCAGCACCCGCAGAACGCCGAGGCGGAG
>NZ_JBHWZJ010000293.1:0-8747 GCF_042728415.1 Streptomyces sp. NPDC060198
GTTCCGGGTCGTCCGCTACGACTTCCCGGTGGTCCCGGCGTCCCCGCCGGGCTCCGTGGTCCCGTCGGTCGCGGCCGTACCGGCGGGCGGCGCGAGGTCCGCGCCCCCTGCGCCCCCCGGCCGGGGGGCCGGTACGCCGAGCGCCGCGACGGGCGCGTCGATCCCGCCGGCCGGCGCGGCCGGTGCCACGGCGATGCCGGTCTTCGCCCGCCGGCCGCGCTTCTCGATCCAGGTCGCGAGCGCGGAGAGCAGCAGACACATCGTCACGTAGATCGCGCCGATGACGACGATCGTCGAGACGTACGGGTACGTACCGTTCACCAGGGTGTTGGAGGCGATCAGACGCGCGGTCTGGAGCAGCTCCGGGTACAGGATGATGTAGCCGAGCGAGGTGTCCTTGAGGGTCACCACCAGCTGACTGATGATCGTCGGCAGCATCGCGCGCACGGCCTGCGGCATCAGTACGGTGAGCATCACCTGCGTCTTGCTCATGCCCAGCGCGTACGCGGCCTCGCTCTGGCCCCGGGGGACCGAATTGATCCCGGCCCGCAGCACCTCGGCCTGGACGCAGCCGTTGTAGACGGAGAGGCCCAGCGCCAGCGCCCACATCGAGTAGTCGGTCAGGAAGCCGACCCAGATCGCGTAGATCGTGATGAGCAGCGGGATGGAGCGGAACAGCTCGATGAACGCGGTGGCGAGCCAGCGCACCGGCTTGTGGTCGGAGAGACGGCCGACCGCGAGCACCACACCGAGGACGACCGAGCCGACCGCTGCCAGTCCGAAGACCTTGAGCGTGGCCACCACGCCGTCGGCGATGTTCTGCCGGATGCCGGAGTAGTTGAAGATGTCCCACATCTCCGGCGCGAGGTTGCCCGTCTTCCGCAGCCGCAGGACGGCGAAGACGATCAGCGCCACGATGGCGGCGGCGCCGATGACCGCGTAGACGCGGTTGCGTACGGTCGCCTTCGGACCCGGCGCGTCGTAGAGAACGCTGGCACTCATCGGGCGACCTCCATACGGCGCTCCAGCAGCCGGAAGAGACCGCTGATGACAAAGGTGACGACCAGGTAGCCGAGGGCGACCCAGACGAAGACGGGGGTGATCGCGTAGCCCCGGTCGCTCATGAGCTTCTGCCAGCCGAAGAGTTCGGAGACGCTGAAGGCTCCGGCGATGGCGGAGTTCTTCGTGAGCGCGATGAAGATGCTGCTCAGCGGCGGGATCACGGAGCGGGTCGCCTGCGGGAGGATGACGAGGCGCAGTGTCTGCGGGAACGACATGCCGATCGAGCGGGCGGCCTCGGCCTGGCCGAGCGGCACGGTGTTGATGCCCGAGCGGACTGCCTCGCAGACGAACGACGAGGTGTAGAAGCCCAGCGCCAGCGAGCCGAGGACGAACGGGCTCAGGCCGGAGACGAACACCTGCGGTACGACGAAGAAGAAGATCAGGAAGAGCAGGGTCAGCGGGGTGTTGCGCAGCAGCGTCACCCAGGCCGTGCCGAAGAACCGCAGGGGTGGCACCGGTGAGACCCGCATGCCGGCGAGGACGACGCCGAGGACCAGTGCGATGACCGTGCTGACGGCCGTGATCGACACCGTGCCTATGAAGCCGTCGCGGAACTCCGGGAAATTGTCGAGCAGTACGTTCATGAGGTCTCCGCGTCGGCTGTCAGCGGCATCGGGGCGGGGGCGTCACGCACGCCGCCGGCGGGCGGCTTCGCGTACGGGACGGGTCGGGCGGGCGAGGCCGCCCGGCGTCGGGGAAGTGACGCCGGGCGGCGCGTCGTCAGTAGCGCTCGATGGCCGGCGGCGCGGTGTACTCCGAACCGGACAGGCCCAGGGTGGCGTCGTAGATCTTCTTGTACGTGCCGTCCTGGATGTGCTTCTCCAGCGAGTCGTTGATCGCGTCCCGCAGCACCTTGTCGTCCTTGTTCAGGCCGACGCCGTAGGGCTCCTCGGTGAAGGGCTTGCCGATGACCTTCAGCTTCTTGGGGTTCTGCGCCGCGTAGCCCTTGAGGATCGAGTCGTCGGTGGTGACCGCGTCGACCTGGTTGGTCAGGAGCTGCTGCACGCAGTCCGAGTACTTGGCCAGTTCGACGACGCTCGCGCCGTACTCGGGCTTCTTGATCTCCTGGAGCGGGGTGGAACCCACGATCGAGCAGACCTTCTTGCCCTTCAGCGAGTCCGTGCCTGTGATGGCCGACTCGTCGTAGCGCACCAGCAGGTCGGCGCCCGCCTTGTAGTACGGACCGGCGAAGCCCACCAGCTGCTTGCGCTTGTCGTTGATCGTGTACGTACCGACGAAGTAGTCGACCTGGCCCTTGGAGATGGCCGTCTCACGAATGCCGGAGTCGACGGTCTTCCACTCGATCTGCTTGTCCGAGAACCCGAGATCGGCGGCGATCATCTTGGCGATCTCGATGTCGAAGCCCGAGCGCACCTTGGTCGACTGGTCCTCGAAGCCCAGGAACGGCTGGTCGGCCTTGGCGCCGATGATCAGCTTGCCGCGCGACTTCGCCTCCTTGAAGGCCGGCGAGTCCAGGTCGACCCCGGTGGCGACGGTGTACGTGGGAAGGGCGGGTGCCTCGGAGGCGCCGGGCTTGGTACCGGCGGGCTTGTCGCCGGCCGAACCTTCCTTGCCCCCACAGGCGGTGGCGGTCAGAGCGATGACGGCGATGGCCGCGAGGGCGGCCGACTTGCGGAGCTGCATCTGAACTTTCCTTCTGTCGTAGGTCGTTGTCGTCAGTGGTGAAGGATCTTCGACAGGAAGTCCTTGGCCCGGTCGCTGCGGGGGTTGCTGAAGAACTGCTCGGGCGTCGCCTCTTCGACGATCTTTCCGTCCGCCATGAAGACGACGCGGTTGGCGGCGGAGCGGGCGAAGCCCATCTCGTGGGTGACGACGATCATCGTCATGCCGTCCCGGGCGAGTTGCTGCATGACTTCGAGGACCTCGTTGATCATCTCCGGGTCGAGCGCCGACGTGGGCTCGTCGAAGAGCATGACCTTCGGGTCCATCGCCAACGCCCTTGCGATGGCGACGCGTTGCTGCTGGCCACCGGAGAGCTGAGCCGGATACTTGTCCGCCTGCGCGCCCACGCCGACCCGGTCGAGCAGCGTCCGGGCCTTCTCCTCCGCGCTCTTCTTGTCCGTCTTGCGGACCTTCGTCTGGCCCAGCGTGACGTTCTCCAGCACGGTCTTGTGCGCGAAGAGGTTGAACGACTGGAAGACCATGCCCACATCGGCGCGCAGGCGGGCGAGTTCCTTGCCCTCCTGCGGAAGCGGCCGCCCGTCGATCGTGATCGATCCCGAATCGATCGTCTCCAGGCGGTTGATCGTGCGGCACAGCGTGGACTTGCCGGACCCGGAGGGCCCGATGACGACCACGACCTCGCCCCGGGCGATGGTCAGATCGATGTCCTGGAGCACATGCAGCGCGCCGAAGTGCTTGTTGACGTCGCTCAGTACGACAAGGTCGCTCGCCTCGGGTATCGCGTCCTCGGCGGCCTTCGTCACTGAAACTCCGCTCATCGGCTCTAGCTCCGTCCTCCTCGGGTGGCTAGGACACTAGTGACGCAGTGCGATGACCGTCAGCAGATCTGAGCGAGAATTGAGGATAACGATCCGGCAGTCACCGGACACGAGGTGTGAAGGGATACCGGCGCCCGGGGTGCGGCGGCGTACCGGGTGCGTAACGGAAACCCCGTCGTAACGGGCCGGTACTTGACTGGGGCCCGCGATTCGGCGTTGATGCCCTGAGGGGCTGCGGGACGAACCGGAGACCGACGGCAGGTCCGACGGCCGCGCCGGGTGACGCGAACGACGTCTATCGTCTCCCCCAAGGGTGACGCCCTGTAATGCCGCGAAGCGGACCGCCGACGGTACCGGAACCGCCGGAACACGGAAAGGAGGGCCAGTGAGGCTGCTGCTCGTCGAGGACGACAACCACGTCGCCGCGGCCCTGTCCGCCGTGCTCGCCCGTCACGGCTTCCGGGTCGTGCACGCCCGCGGCGGTGAGGAGGCCCTTCGGGCCCTGCTCCCGGCGGAGCGGGAACCCTTCGGGGTCATCCTGCTGGATCTCGGACTGCCGGACCAGGACGGCTACGAGGTGTTCGGCAGAATCCGCAAGCGCACCTCCACCCCCGTCATCATGGTGACCGCCCGCGCAGACGTGCGCTCACGCATCCACGGACTCAACCTCGGCGCCGACGACTACGTCACCAAGCCCTACGACACCGGCGAACTGCTCGCCCGTATTCACGCAGTCGCCCGGCGCACCACCGGCGGCGAGGACACCGCGCCGATCCCGCTCGCCGTACTGCTGCTCGGAGCCGTACGGGTCGAACTGCCGACCCGGCGGGTCAGCGTCGACGGCACCGAAGTCCAGCTCACCCGCAAGGAGTTCGACCTCCTCGCTCTCCTCGCCCAGCGGCCCGGTGTGGTCTTCCGGCGCGAGCAGATCATCAGCGAGGTGTGGCAGACCAGTTGGGAGGGGACAGGGCGGACGCTGGAGGTGCACGTCGCCTCGCTCCGCGCCAAGCTCGGGCTGCCCACGTTCATCGAGACCGTGCGAGGGGTCGGCTACCGACTCGTCCCGCCGGCCGCCTGAGGATTCGCCGCCGCTCCGATGCGTACCCGCCTGCTGCCCCTGCTCATCGTGCTCATGGCCTCCGTGCTGCTCGCGCTCGGCTTCCCCCTCGCGGTCAGCGTGGCCCGCGCCGAGCAGCAACAGGTCGTCATCGACCGCATCGACGACACCGCGCGCTTCGCCGCGCTCGCCCAGTTCATCAGCGAACCGGTCGCCCCCGACGACGAGCGCCGCCGGACCCTGCAGGCGGACCTCGACGCCTACGCCACCGTGTACGGGATCCGGGCCGGGATCTTCTACCGCGACGACCGTTACCTGGCCAGGGCACCGACCACCTGGAACCTGCCCCGGGAAGGCGAGGGCCGCGCCGCCTTCCAGGAGGCGCTGCTCGGCCGCCGCTCCCACGACCCGCCCCAGGTCTGGCCCTGGCAGCACGGCCGGATCGTCGTCGCCTCGCCCGTGGTGCGCGACGGGGACGTCGTCGCCGTCGTCGTCATCGACTCGCCCACCGACGAGATGCGGGCCCGCGTCCTGCACGGCTGGCTGATCATCGCGCTCGGCGAGGCCGCGGCGATGCTGGTGGCGGTCGGAGCAGCGTTCCGGCTCACCGGCTGGGTGCTGCTCCCGGTGCGCACCCTCGACGCGGCGACCCACGACATCGCGCGCGGCCGGATGCGCTCCCGCGTGGTCGAGGGTGGTGGACCGCCCGAACTGCGCAGACTCGCACACTCGTTCAACGAGATGGCCGACAACGTCGAGGAAGTCCTGGAGCAGCAGCGGGCGTTCGTCGCGGACGCCTCCCACCAACTGCGCAATCCGCTCTCCGCGCTGCTGTTGAGGATCGAGCTGCTCGCACTCGAACTCCCCGAGGGCAACGAGGAGATCGCCTCGGTGCGCCTGGAGGGGAAACGCCTGGCCCGTGTCCTCGACGACCTGCTGGACCTGGCGCTCGCCGAGCATGCCGAAGCCGACCTCGCTCTCACCGACGTCGCCGCCCTCACCGCCGAACGCGTCGCCGCCTGGCATCCGGTCGCCGACGGGAAGGGGGTGGGCCTCACCCAGGACGGGGCCCCGGCCGTCACCGCCTGGGCCGACCCGATAGCCCTCTCCAGCGCGCTGGACGCGGTGATCGACAACGCGCTGAAGTTCACCCCGCCCGGCCAGGACGTCACCGTGTCGGTCGCGGCGGAGGGCGCCGTCTCGACCGTCGTCGTCGCGGACCTGGGCCCCGGCCTCACCGACGAGGAACTGGCACGCGTGGGCGACCGCTTCTGGCGGAGCAACCGCCACCAGAACGTACGGGGCTCGGGCCTCGGGCTGTCCATCTCCCGGGTGCTGCTCGCGGCGGGCGGCGCCACGATCGGTTACGGCCGCAACGACCCCCACGGCCTGCGGGTCACGGTCTCCGTACCGCGCGACGCCCCGCGCGACTGACGGCCCCACCGCCGGCGCCCTCTGCATGGCGGGCTCGACGGATCAGGGCTCGACGGATCAGGGCTCGACGGATCAGGGCTTGACGGATCAGGGCTTGACCGACCGGTAGTACTGCTGGGCACCGTCGTGCAGGGGCAGCGGATCGGTGTAGATGGCCGTCCGCAGGTCCACCAGCTGCGCCGAGTGCACCTCCCGCCCGATCCGGTCCCGGCTGTCGATGACGGTACGGGTGAACGCCTCGGTCATCGCCGCGTCCGTCCGGTCCGTGGTCACCAGCAGATTGGCGACGGCCACCGTGGGCACGGACTGCCCGCGCTGCACCTCGGGGTAGGCGTCGGCGGGCATGACGGCCGCACGGTAGTAGCGCGTCGAGCCGCCCGCCGCCTGGAGCCGGCGGATGAGCTCGTCCTCCAGCGGCACGAGACGGACGTCGGTCCGCCGCGAGAGCTGCTGGACCGCGCTGGTCGGCAGCCCGCCGGACCAGAAGAAGGCGTCGAGCTTCCCCTCCACCAGCAGCGACGGCATGGTGTCGATCCCGGCCGTCACCGGGGTGACCCCCTTCGCCGGATCGACCCCGGCGGCCGTCATCAGCCGGTCGGCGACCAGCTTCACCCCGGACCCGAGCTGCCCGACGCCCACCCGCTTGCCCCGCAGGTCGGCGACGGTGCGCACGGAGGAGGAGCGGGGGACGATCAGCTGCACGTAGTCGTCGTAGAGGCGGACACAGCCCCTCAGCCGCCGGGCACCGGGCCTGCCACTGCGCAGGTACGTCGCCACGGCGTCGGCGGTGGCGATGGTGAAGTCCGCCTCACCCGCCGCCACCCGCTCGATGTTCTGCTGCGAACCCTGACTGGTCCGCAGTTGTATGGACACCGCCGGCATGTCCGTGGCGAGCGCGCCTTCGAGCCGCTCCCCGTAGAGCTGGTAGACCCCGGTGCGCACACCGGTGGAGAAGACCAGGGAGCCGCTGGGCGAGGGACTGTCGAGGGGCAGCACCCACCAGAGCAGGAGTCCCAGGGAGACCGCCGAGGCGGCGCCCGCGCGCAGCAGACGGCGACGGGTGGAGGACGGGCCGGTCGGGGACATGGCCGCGATCCTGCCAGCAGGGGGCCCGCACTGACCAGAGCCGCCCGCCTGCCCGGCGGGAGAAGGGTCTTCTCCGGAGCGCCTACCCTTGAGGGATGACCAGCAGCAGCGACCGGAGCCTCGCAGTGGACGTTCAAGAACTCAAGAGCTACGAAATCCGTACGTACGGATGCCAGATGAACGTCCACGACTCGGAGCGGCTCTCAGGCCTGTTGGAGGGGGCCGGATACGTCCGCGCGCCCGAGGACGCGGACGGCGACGCCGACGTGGTGGTCTTCAACACCTGCGCGGTCCGTGAGAACGCCGACAACAAGCTCTACGGCAACCTTGGCCGGCTCGCCCCGATGAAGACCAAGCGTCCCGGGATGCAGATCGCCGTCGGCGGCTGTCTCGCGCAGAAGGACCGCGACACCATCGTGAAGCGGGCCCCGTGGGTCGACGTGGTCTTCGGCACGCACAACATCGGCAAGCTCCCGGTGCTGCTGGAGCGCGCCCGCGTCCAGGAGGAGGCGCAGATCGAGATCGCGGAGTCCCTGGAGGCGTTCCCCTCGACGCTCCCCACCCGCCGCGAGTCCGCCTACGCGGCGTGGGTCTCCATCTCCGTCGGCTGCAACAACACCTGCACCTTCTGCATCGTGCCCGCCCTGCGCGGCAAGGAGAAGGACCGCCGCACCGGCGACATCCTGGCCGAGATCGAGGCTCTCGTCGCCGAGGGCGTCTCCGAGATCACCCTGCTCGGCCAGAACGTCAACGCCTACGGCTCCGACATCGGGGACCGCGAGGCGTTCTCCAAGCTGCTGCGGGCCTGCGGGAAGATCGAGGGGCTGGAGCGCGTCCGCTTCACCTCGCCGCACCCCCGCGACTTCACCGACGACGTGATCGCCGCGATGGCCGAGACGCCGAACGTCATGCCGCAGCTCCACATGCCGATGCAGTCCGGCTCGGACACGATCCTGAAGGCCATGCGCCGCTCCTACCGGCAGGAACGCTTCCTCGGCATCATCGAGAAGGTCCGCGCCGCGATGCCGGACGCCGCCATCTCCACCGACATCATCGTGGGCTTCCCCGGCGAGACGGAGGAGGACTTCGAGCAGACCATGCACGCGGTGCGCGAGGCCCGCTTCGCCAACGCCTTCACCTTCCAGTACTCCAAGCGCCCCGGGACCCCGGCCGCCGACATGGACGGGCAGATCCCCAAGGAGGTCGTGCAGGAGCGCTACATGCGCCTCTCCGCCCTCCAGGAGGAGATCTCCTGGGAGGAGAACAAGAAGCAGGTCGGCCGCGTCCTGGAGGTCATGGTCGCGGAGGGCGAGGGCCGCAAGGACGGCTCCACCCACCGCCTCTCCGGCCGCGCCCCCGACAACCGCCTCGTCCACTTCACCAAGCCGGAGGGCACCGTGCGCCCCGGCGACGTGGTGACCGTCGAGATCACCTACGCCGCACCGCACCACCTGCTCGCCGAGGGCGCCACGCTCGCCGTGCGCTCCACCCGCTCCGGCGACGCCTGGGAGAAGCGGAACGCCGCCGCGGCCAAGCCCGCCGGCGTGATGCTGGGCCTGCCCACCATCGGCGCCCCCGCCCCGCTGCCGGTCGCCGCGGCGGCGGGCTGCGGCTGCGACTGGCCCGCCCCCGCCTCGCCGGGCGCT
>NZ_JBHWZJ010000294.1:0-8678 GCF_042728415.1 Streptomyces sp. NPDC060198
GTCTCACCTGCGCGACCGGTCAGGAAGCGGGTCCGGTGATCGAAGTACCGCTCGCGCAGATGCGGCGGCTGCTCGCGGGTGTCGAGCGCGATCTGGCCGACTTTCTCGCGCTGGCGGACGACTGGGCCTCCCGGTACGTCTTCGACCACGCGGCCGGAGTGACCGCGTCCCTCGGCCGCCTCCTCGACCTCCCCGTTCACCGTCCGTCCCCCGGCCTCCCCGTACCCGGCCGTCCGGCCCCTCGCCCTTCCCTCGCCGCAGTGCCTGGACGAGGCGCCTCTGGTGTCTTCCTGACCTCCTGAGAGCTGTCCCGCAATCCTCCGGTTTCGCCGGACGGCTGAACCGGGGTTCCGGGCCCGCGTCCCTCAGCCGCGTGCCGTCGCGTCGGGCTGCCCTTCTCCGGCCGCACCGGCGGCGGAGGGCCGCGTCCTCGGCGGGATGCGGATGCCGCTCACGGCGAGGCGCGAGCGCACCCGGGCGAGGAGGGCGGCCGGGTCGGGCCGGGCCTGCAGCGCGCCCAGGACCAGCAGCCACCACTGGTTCAGCCGGGCCCCCAGCTCCGGCTCGCCCGCCACCTCGTCCGTCAGGGTGTAGAGCCCGAAGAAGGAACACACGAGGGTGGTGGCCGTGCCCGAGGGATCGATTCCTCCGGCGAGTTCACCTCTCGCCCGCGCCTCGGCGAGCAGCCGCGTCACGGCAGCGGTCCAGCCGGCGAACGGAGCGGGCACGGCCGCGTCGATGCTGCGGCGCTCGTTCCACAGGCGGGCGCCTGCGCGGGCTATGACGTCCTCCCGCAGGGTGTGGGCGACATCGAAACTGAGGGCGACCAGCTTCTCCAGCGGGGGGATGCCCGGAGCGGTGTACCGGGCGTTCAGCTGTGGCCAGCTGGCGAACTGCGCGCGGACGACCGCGAGTGCCAGCTTCTCCTTGCTGGAGTAGTGGAAGTAGATCGCTCCGCTGGTACGCCCCGAACGGTCACCGACCTCATTGATGCTGGTGCCCGCATATCCCTGTTCGACAAAGAGGTGTGCTGCCGATTCAAGGAGAACTTTCCGGGTTGCTAGCGCTCTGTCTTGCACGGATGTTCTACTTTCGTTCGAGTGTTCGATGGTGTGGGGCGCAGAACTGTGCCCGGGGGCCGGTGCCGGAGGATTCGACGCGCGGAAGATTTTATTATTCTTCGACTGTGCCCGCGTGTGGGCGGCATTGATGAATTCGTAAACCGGTTCGCAGTCGGGTCGCCGGGCGAACCCTCGTGCGTCACGCCGCCCCTGTGCGTGGCATGTGTGCAACTGAGCTGCTTCTGAACGCAGTTGGTGGCCAGATCGCTGAACTCTCCGTGGTCCCGCGCGACGCGCTTCCGGGGGGTCGCCCCGTCTTCGATCGGCTCCCAAACACTCGAAGTAGTGATTGCGGGACGCGCGACCCCGAAATTAACGTAGCGCCTACGATGTTTTGGGCTCACCCCGGAAAGGGCGGAAATCCGTCCGCCGCGGCGCGCCCGGGAGACAGCATCCTTTGTCTCCGCGTGTGTTCACCGAGATCGCTTCGTCATCGCGATCTCAGCAGTCGAGTGCGCCTTTCCCGCTGCCCTGTGTCACTGCACCCGCCGACCGGGCGGGGCCGGCGCGCTCTTCGAGAACGGCAGAGAAATGACAGCTCATCGCATTTTCTCCTGGTCTCCGTCGGCGATCGTCTTCGATTGCGACGGAACCCTGATGGACACCGAAAGCCACTGGCAGGACGCGCGTCAGCGGGTCTTCACCGAGTTCGGCCTCCGCCCCCCGGCTGGATTCGCCGAACGCGCCAAAGGCGTTCACTACACCGAGTGCGGCGCGCTCATGGCCGAGGAGTGCGGAAAACCGGACTTCGTCGACGACATGACGGACAGTCTGCTGCGACATTTCACGGCGCTGGTCGCCGACGACCCGGTGACCATGCCGGGTGCGACGGCGCTCGTACGCCTTGCCGCCCGGCACCTGCCACTGGCGGTGGCGAGCAACTGCCCCCTGGACATGGTGGAGTCGAGCCTCGAACGGGCCGGGCTGCTCGGCCACTTCGACCATGTGGTCGTCGCTGGCGACGGTGTACGGCCCAAACCGCATCCGGATGTCTACACGGTCGCCGCCGGGCTCTGCGGGGTGCCCCCGCAGGAGGCTCTCGCCGTGGAGGATTCCGTCACCGGCATCGTCTCCGCCCGGAAGGCGGGCCTCCGTGTGCTGGGCACCGGGCCGTTCCCCGACGGGCCGGGTGCGGAGCACGCCGACTCCTGGGTCGCGAACCTCGCTGATCCGGACCTGGTGGCCTGGGCGCAGACGCGCATCGCCGGGGAGGACTGACAGACCTCCCGGGCGACCCGGCCACCCGGACCACCATGCGGGTGCCGCCCCGGCGGAACAGGGCGGCACCCGTGTCGTCGCACCTCCGAGCTCGAAGACCGGGCTAAGACTCAAGCCGGACTTTGGTGTACGTCCTGGTCAACGGCTTGAGCGTGGGGATTCCAGCGGGGCGGTGCTGGGTGCGGGACGGGTTCGCCCGGCCTGTTCCGCAGAGGAAGGACCACGTCGTGTGTGGTGACCGCGGCGGGATGAGCTAAGGGCACGGGCAGGTGAGCGGCAGGATGCGCTCCGACACCTGACCGGTGATGAGCGTGTCGGTGACATCGGAGTCGGCCAGCCACTTCGTCGCCACCAGCCGCTCCACCAACGCCGGCAGTTCTTCCGGTTCCACCGGGCACCAGGCGGTGAGGGCATCCGGATCGACGCCCTGCCCGTCTGCGCCCAGACGGCCGTCGAAGCTCGTCCGGGCGGCCAGTGCCAGGGCCAGCATCCGGGCGGCGGGGGAGGCCTTCGACTTGCGGAGCTTCTTGTCCGAGACCACTCGCTGCGCCCATCCGCTGAGTTTGGGGCGCATCTTCCGGCCGAACGAGAGAGGGCCCGTGCCGTCGTTCCCCGGCACCAGGGACGGGACGGTGATGGGGACGGGGCTCTCCGGCCGGGCATCGAGGACATCGCCCGCGGTGCCGGGAAGGGACAACCAGCCGCTCCCCGCCAGCTCGGTCAGCAGACCCTCCGGGTCCGTCAGGTTCAAGCCGTTGACGTCCTGTCCCACGAGGTTGCCGGTTCCGGTGTGCGCGGTGCGCAGGGTCAGCATCACCGTCAGGAGCCTTGCCTCCGCGCCGGGCAGAGGGGCGTGCTCGGCCAGGTGATCGAGGACGGAGCGCGCGTTGGTCCACTGCATCGGTCCGATCAGGAACCGCTCCACCGCCGGCCCCTCGCCGTCCGGGCCGGCGCCGGTGCGCTGCTGGTGCTGGAGGCGGGCGGCGGTGGCCGCGTGCGCGGCACGCTGGGCCTCCAGCCGCAGGGTGACGTCCCCGGTGACGTCGGACCAGGTCATGAACGCCTGCGCCTTGCGCGTGTGGAGGTCCGCGAGCAGCGCCAGGTCGGGCTCGGTGCGCTTCTGGTAGGCGCGGAACAGATGCCCGAGTTCGACGAGTTCGTCGCGGAGGACGACGGGACGCAGGTCGTGCGGGACGATCCGTTGCGCGATCTTCTCGTACCCCTGGCGGCGGCGCACCTGCGTGGAGCGGGGCTTCGGCACCCGCCGGGTCCCGGGTGCGGACGTGGGCGCGGACGTCGAACCGTCGGAGAACACTGCGGCGACCGGGGGGCGGTCACCCACCGGCTGCGGGGCTGCGGCCGCCGGAACGAAGACGGCCGCAGCAGTGGCGACGATCTTGGTACCGGGTGTGGCGGCGGCACAGCGGGAGCAGCACTCCATGGCCTGCCACCAGCGGCCCTCCCGGTCGAAGAGCACGGCCAGCACCACCGCGCCGCCGCACCGCCAGGACTGCGGATGCTCGTACCGGCTCGCAGGGGGGCGGATGTGCGCGCCGCAGTTCTCGGACTTGCAAGCGCAGTAGGCGTGGGCCCGGGGTTCGGCGGCTGCCTTGAGGTGAGCCTTCAGATGTGCGATCGCCGCCGCCCGTCCCGCTGCCGTCGACGGCAGGCGCTGCTCGGCGCAGGACGGCCGGCTGCACGTGACGCGCACCGTCGTACTGCCGCAGCCGGTCGCGTCCAGACGCACCATCCACTTGCGTCCCACCACGCGCTCGTCCAGTCCTCCGGCCGCCTTCGTCATGCTGCTTTTCCTTCCCCACCGTTCCAACTGCCCGTGGCCGGCCCTGTCACGACGGACCTGGCTCGGCAACGAACCCACCGTACGCGGCAGTACGGCCCCCGGACCCCGGAACTCCGTTCGGCTCACCCGGTAGTCGGTGTGGAAGCCGGTGCCGTCCTTCGTGGACCGGCGATCCAGGCCGGCGCGCGCACGATGTTCGTTCATTTTTTCGAATGTGCGCCTTCTTTCGATCTCCTTGACGAGTGTCGCCACTTCACTGGGCCGGCCCCTCCCGCACGCGGAGCGGACTCGTGCATTCCGGCCAAGGAGATCGTTTTACTGCCATTCGCCGCCAATCCGTCCGTGCGGCCTCCGGGTCCGGGCTACACAGGAGGTCCGGGGCGGGTCCGCCGTCCCGGACGCGGTCGTGTTCGGTGGGAGGTCCGGCGGTTGCTGACGATCAATGTGGCCGTGCTGCTCGCGGTCATCGTCCTGCTGAGGCTGCGGCGGCGTACGGAGTCCCGGAGCCGGAGGGACGAGAGGTTCACCGTGGTCGTCGTGCTCGCGCTGGGGGTACTGATCGCCCCGACCCCGGTGGGCCGGGGAATTCTGAATCTCCTGGGTGAACTCGTCGACGGCGTCGGGGAGGCCGCCCGATGAGCCCTCGCGCACGGAAGAGCCGGGCGACGACCGGACGCCCGCCGATGCGGCGACCCGTCCGCAAGCCGCGTCCGTGTCGATCGGACCCGCGTCGATCAGATCCCCGGCGGCGGGGAAAGCGGAGGCCGGTCGGGGGGCGCCGACGTTCGAGGGACCGGCTGACCGGATTCCTCGTGGTCGCGGTCGCCTCCGTCGCGCTGACGGTGGTCGTCGTGAACTGGCTGCTGGCGCACCGCTGGGTGCTGGTCGTCATCGGTGGGCTCGCGGTGTCCGCGGGTGGCGGCCTGCTCCACCGCAAGCGGCAGCGGGCGCGGTGGGACGCGGTCCGCCGGCAGGGACTGCGGTACGCGCTTCCTCACCTGGACGCCCTGCACCACTCCCGGTTCGAGGAGGCGGTACGGGACCTGATGCACCGAGACGGCTGCCGGGAGGCGATCCGGGTGGGCGGCAGCGGAGACCTGGGCGCCGACGTGAAGGCCACCGACCCCTACGGGCGGCGCTGGGTGATCCAGTGCAAGCACCGGAGCGGCGGTCTCGCCGGCTCCGCGGTGGGCACGCCCGATCTGCAGGTGCTCAACGGCACCGCCCGCCAGGTGCACGGCGCCGACGTCGCGGTGATCGTCACCAACGGCCGGGTGACCGCACGGGCCGTGGCCTTCGCGGGGCAACAGCGGCTGCACGTGGTCGACCGCCACACCCTCGCCGTGTGGGCATCCGGATCCCGGCCGCTGTGGGAGCTCCTGCGGGCCGTCCCCCCGCCCCGCCGCAAGCCGGGCCCGCTCTCCTGAGGCGGCCTCGTCCGCCTCACCCGGTGACGCGCAGATGCGGTCCCAGGGACGTTACGGTGCCGGCCGCCGAGGCGAAGAGCAGGGCGACACCCACGGCTCCGGGATCGGGTATGCCCGACGCGCGCTCGCCGACGTAGCTGGCGCGGCCCATCCGCGCCCGGAGCGCCGCCGTGTCCCGCACGCCCTGCCAGGCGGCGTCGGCGGCGAGCGCGAGCGCGGTGTCCGGCGGGGTGCCGTCCGGTGCCGTCCGCAGCGCTTCGGCGGCCGGTGCCAGCGCGTCAACCAGCGTCTTGTCCCCGGGCTTCGCGTCACCCACCCGGCGTATCGCGGCGAGGCCGTTCTCCGTGCCCTCGGCGAGACCGGTCGTGGTGAGGACAGGTCCCCGGGCCGCGACCGCCGCGCCGAGCGCCTGGAACAGCAGGCCGAACAGGGGCCCGCTGGTGCCTCCGATCTCGTCCAGGAAAGCACTGGCCGCGCTGCCCAGGGGTGCCGAGGGATCGTCCTGCGCGGCGGCGTCCGCGCTCTCGCTCCGCAACCGCTGTGTGGCCCGCACCCCGGCGCTGAGGTTCACCCCGAAGTCGCCGTCGCCGACCTGCTGGTCGAGCGTGGTCAGCTCGGTCTCGGTGGCATGGGCCGAAGCCGCGAACCGGTCCATCCAGCCGTTCGTGAACGTGCTGTCGAAAGCTGTCGCCATGGCGTTCTCCTTCAGTTCCACGCGTCCGGTCACCGGTGACCCGTCACGACTCACCAGCGCAGTGCCGCGGTCCGCACCGGTGCGTCGTAGTAGCCCAGCGTCCGGGAATCGGCCACCAGCAGGGTGAGGGAGAACCCTCGCATGTCCAGGGCCGTGACGTAGTCGCCGACGAGATGGCGGGCGAGACGGACGCCCCGGTCGTCCAGCACCTGGCCCAGTTCGCCGAAGATGCCGTACAGCTCAAGGGGAGTGACCGCACCGAGTCCGTTGACGAGCGCCACGACGGGTTCCTCCGGACCCGGGCGGACCGCTGCCAGCAGGGCGTCCGTCATCTCGCGCACCAGCGCGGACACGGGGCCCTCCTTCCTGATCCGGTCGGCGCGCTCACCGTGGATGCCGACGCCGTAGTCCAGTTCCCCGGCCGCCAGTTCGAACGCGGGGCGGCCGGTGGTGGGTGCGGTGTGCGCGGCGGACGCGACGGACAGCGTCCGGCAGCGAGCGGCCAGCGCCGTCCCGAGGCCGGCCAGTTCGTCGAGGCCGAGGCCCGTGTCGGCGGCCCCGCCGAGGATCTTCTCCAGCAGAACCGTGCCGCCCGTGCCCCGGCGCCCGGCGGCGATGTCCTCGGAGTCGGACGCGAGGTCGTCGTCGACGAGGACGCGTGCGCAGGGGATGGACCGGTGGGCGAGGCGCTCGGCGGCGATGCCGAAGTTGATCCGGTCACCGGTGTAGTTCTTCACGATGTGCAGGACGCCCTCGGCCCGGGCCACCGCGAGCGACGCCTGGTACACCTGCCGGTTGTGCGGCGAGGCGAACACCCGCCCCGGACAGGCGGCGTCCAGCATTCCCGCTCCCACGAAGCCGGCATGCATCGGCTCGTGCCCGGACCCGCCGCCGGAGAGCAGTCCCACCCGGCGGGACGGTGCGGTGTGGCGAGCGGCGAGGTAGCCGTTCTCCACGTCGTGGACGACGAGATCGGCGTGGGCGCGGGCGAAGCCGGCCAGCGCGTTCGGCACCAAGTCGTCAGTGCTGTTCTCGAAGTACGCGGCCATATGCGGCGCCCTTTCGTCCCGGGGCCGTGCGCGGCCGGGTGAGACGACCCTCCAGACAGGTCACTTCATGCTAAGGGAGGGGCCGGATGTGGCAACTCGCGGAGAGAAACTCAGCCCATTACGTGACGGCGCACAGCAGCACACTCCATCCCTCCTGAGCGCCGTGCGCCGGGTCACGTCCCGGCGGACAGCCCGATCGACTCGGCGGCGTGCTTGTCCAGCGCCGCGCGCACCAGCGCCGCGGCGAGCACCTCCGGTCCGGTGTCGCGGGATCCGGCGTGGGCGAGACGCAGCAGGGAGCCGGCGGAGACGGGCAGGCCCAGGCGCTCCGCGCCCTGCAACGCCTTGGCGTCCACGAACGGGCCGGTCTCCGGCCAGACTGCCTGCACTTCGCGTACGAAGATGTCCGCACCGGCCGGTCCGAGGCCCGGCAGGCGCCTCAGTCCCGCGCGCAGCGCATCCGTGTCACCGTCGGCCTCCCGGCGGAGCCGCCGCAGGTCACCGGCCCACTCGTCGAGGAGCACGAGCGCACCGTCGCCGAGTTGCGTCGCCGTCCGCTCGTCGTACCGCCGGTAGCCGCCCTCGCCCAGCGCGTCGACGCGCTGCTGCCAGGTGGCGTCCGCCATCCGACGGGGGGTGCGCATGCCGTCGGCGAAGAGCGCCTTCGCGGCCGCCACCGCGACGGATGCCCGGATCCGTGCGCTGAGCAGCAGGCTCAGGACCAGGAGCTGGTAGAGGGGCTGAGGCGTGTCCCGCAGGCGGATGCCGGCTTCCTCGGCATACGTCCGCCCGTAGGTGCCGAGGAGGAGGTCCAGGGTCTTCAGGTCGCCCATGTAGCCACCGTCCTCCTCCCCGCCCGGACGCGCACACGCGGGCGGGGAAGGCGTTCCGGTAGCCGGGGACGGCCCGCGCGGTGCGACGGGACGCCCCCGCGAGCGCTCAGCCCCGCTGCTGCTGCACGTACTCGGCGCGCAGGGCGTCGAGTACGTGCGCGGCGTCGGCGAGCTTCGCCTCGCGACAGCGTGCCGCCGCGGCCGTCAGCCGGGTGATCGCCTCTTTGCGCCGGTCGAGGCCGTTCCCCCCGATCAGAGCCGCGATGCGGACCGCCTCCGCGCGTGGTACCTCGCCGTCCTCCCCGCCCAGGTCGTAGGCGGCTACGGCGGCCTCGGCCGGAGACCGGGTGCCTCGGGGAAGCACTCGGCCTCCGCCAGGACCCTCGCGCGGCGGTAGTGCACCGCACCGTCCTCGTACCAGGGGGCGAAGGAATCGGAGGCGTCCTGGCCGACGGGCCGGACCTGCTCGGCCCGACTCAGGTGCTCCAGCGCGGTGTCCGGACCGTCGGTTCCCCGGGCCCGTACACGGAAGCCC